>QIIJ01000319.1 GCA_003232595.1 Aurantimonadaceae bacterium
AAGGTCGATCTGAGTAATATTGAAAAAGCACAACGCCTGAAACGCAAGGAATAAACGTGTTCGATGTGGCCATTATTGGTGCGGGCGTGGCGGGCTCTGTTGCCGCTATCGCTCTTGCACCCACTCACAGCGTTGTGCTCATTGATAAACAGGCTGAACCGCCGCAACGCATCGGTGAATGTTTGCCACCAGCGGCGCGACGTATATTTCGTCGTCTGGACTTGCTTGAGGCATTCAACCAACAGTCGCACTTGCCTAGCCAGGGCATGCAGTCATACTGGGGCAGTGAACATGCACAGATTGTTGACCACATACGCAACCCGGATGGTTTTGGCTGGCATTTGGACCGACAAAAATTTGAGCTGTTTTTACGGGAATCTGCCCATCAACGGGGTGTTGAATGTATCTGGCCTGCCAAACTTGTTTCTGTTCAGGATACCGATGAATACTGGGACATCACAACGGATAGCGCCCACCGGATTCAGGCGAAGTTCCTGATAGATGCTGGCGGGCGACAGTCGCCGTTTGCCAGACTGCGAGGCATTCAAAGAGAACAGACTGACAAGCTGATTGCCTGCTGGGCAATCCTGTCCGACAACACTCAACATCGAATGGGTATGCTGTCAGCGACGAAAACAGGTTGGTGGTATAGTGCGCCCTTGCCCGACAACAAACGGGTTATTGCCTTTCAAACGGATTCTGACCAAGTGGATAGCGAGGTGAAAAAAGACCCCGGTGTACTTATCAGGTTGGCATTGACCTGTCCGGCAATGACCCGGCTTTTCGCCAGCCTCGATGACACCAGCATCAGCGACAGCATACACTGCGGTGTTAGCGCAGCCAACTCGACCCGCCTGACACAGGTTGCCGGTCACCGCTGGGCAGCATTGGGAGATGCGGCTCTCAGTTTTGATCCCCTTTCATCACAAGGTATGTTCAACGCCATGGCCAGTGCCATGCAACTGGTTGATCTCATGCAAACCAGTAAAGATGTATCACGAGAATACAAACATCAAATTGAAAATATCTGGCAACGGTATTTAATACACAAGAACACTTTTTATCGTCAGGAAAATCGCTGGAAAGATTCTCCATTCTGGAAAAGACGCCATCAATGAAGGAGGGCGGTGAATGGTATCTGGTCAAGCCGAATGTGCAAGCCAAACTGAACTTTAAAGTTTGTAGCAATTACATTTGGAACTAATCTTCCTTATCTACCAGCTCTTTTATCGCTTTTTCGGATGAGCGATAGTTCTCCGATAGAAGCTTCGCTAATCGAGTGTCAACTTGGAATGCGACTTTTTTCATCTATGGGATTCCGATCACTTTCCTATGGCGTATAACGCCTCAATAACTGGCGCGACTACGATGTGAAACGGAGGCCAGCGATGGTAAACGCGTCCGGTTCATTGACTGGTTATGTTTCGGTCTCTGGCAAGAGAAGTTTTCTTTCACTGCGCCATACTCTAACCACATGAATTGACCTTTGTTCTCTCAGATAAACAACACGAAATGGTGAATGGATAAGCTCCCTGATTTTAGGTTCATCAAACTCTGGAACCATTCTTCCAATATCAGGGTTATCAGGCAATGCCTACATGAGGAATGCTCTCTTTCTCGTAATATTCTTTAATACTCTCAAAATCACTAATAGCTGAGTTGGAAATGAAAATTTTCACTTATTTGATGCCCAGTTTTTTTTTCACCTCTTCCAGCTCTAGCTCATTTTCTTCTCTGATATCCATTAACCCTTGTGCTACAGCCCTCATAAACGCCCTTTCTTCCTCATTCTTTTCGTATTCTTCAAGGCCTTGCACCACAGCAATGCCTCGGCCACGACTAGTAAGAAGAATGGGGCGCTGGGTATCTTTAGCTCGATTGACGATTTTCCCAGGGTTAACTTTGAGGTCAGAAAGGGGGATTATGTCTTCTGAGAACTTGATTTGCATAGGA
>QIIJ01000606.1 GCA_003232595.1 Aurantimonadaceae bacterium
CCTTAATCATTGCGCGGAATGCGCAAGGTCTGGCCGATGAAAATCAGGCTCGGGTCGGTGACCATGTGCTGATTGGCCTGCTTGATGACCGTAAGCATCGAACTGTCGCTGTAATATCGGACGGCCAGCGATGACAGGGAATCGCCCGAAACAACCGTGTGCTCCCAATAGCCCGTGTAACCGGGTAGTATAAGCGGGCCGTACAGTACCGGCACCATCGCGCTTGGCACCGGCGCGCCATCCTCGCCACCACTGTCATCGGCAAGTGTGACATAGAGCCGGTCAAGTTTAAACGCCGTATCCGGTGGAATATCAATGCTCGCCTGAAACTGCCGCCATGATGTACTGCCCGCCGTGGCCGCTCCGGTCACCTGGTCGTGGCCCTCGGTGACCGTGATGGTCAAATGAGATTCAAAACCCACCCCGTTGCCGGAAATCAATATAGTGCTGCCAACAAGATCAAACGGCTGCGGTTGTTGAATATGAATATTCATAACAATATCTCCTCAAAAAAGCCCCAGCGCCAAATCAATTAAGGCAAAATCATGGCGTATTTATGGAGAATGATTTATTGAAACGCCGTTTCAAAGAAACTGCGGAGTTTTCGTGAGTGCAGTTTTTCCGACGGCATGTCGCGTAAGGATTCAAGCGCATGAATTCCGATCCGCAAATGCTGTGTGACCTGGCGCTGGTAAAATTCCGTCGCCATGCCCGGCAGCTTTAGTTCACCATGCAGGGGTTTGTCGGATACACAAAGCAATGTGCCATAGGGCACCCGGACGCGAAACCCGTTGGCAGCAATGGTGGCCGATTCCATATCAAGCGCAATGGCGCGGGATTGCGAAAGTCGTTGCACCGGGCCGCGCTGGTCTCGCAATTCCCAGTTGCGATTATCGATTGTGGCAACGGTGCCTGTGCGCATGATGCGTTTTAGTTCAAAACCAGAATAACCGGTAACATCGGCAACCGCATTTTCCAGCGCCACCTGCACTTCGGCAAGCGCCGGGATCGGCACCCATACGGGCAAATCATCATCAAGCACATGGTCCTCACGCACATAGGCATGGGCCAGAACGTAATCGCCAAGCTCCTGTGAATTGCGCAATCCCGCACAATGGCCAAGCATCAGCCATGTGTGGGGACGCAAAACGGCGACATGGTCTGTGATGGTTTTTGCATTGGAGGGGCCAACGCCGATATTGACCATTGTGATGCCGGATTTGTCCGGCCTTGTCATATGATAGGCAGGCATTTGCGGCGTGCGAGATGCCGGTTCACCCTTTGTCGAACCATCCGCTTTTGTAATGAAATTGCCCGGTTCGACAAAGCTGGTATAACCGCGATCCTCATCCACCACCGCTTTTTTGGCATAGTCAATGAATTCATCGATATAGAACTGGTAGTTGGTGAAAAGGATGAAATTCTGAAAATAGCGTGGCTTGGTCGCCGTATAGTGAGATAGACGGTGCAGGGAATAATCGACGCGCTGGGCGGTAAAGGGTGCAAGCGGCGTTGCTTCCTTGTCATCCAGTTCATAGGTAGAGTTGACGATCTTGTCATCGATTGTCGAAAGGTCCGGCACGTCGAA
>QIIJ01000481.1 GCA_003232595.1 Aurantimonadaceae bacterium
CGGACAAGGCAGCCCAGGAAGTGATGGCACAGGCAGCAGGCGTACTCGAAGAAGTGCTGGTTAAAACCGGTATAACGGTTGAGGTCGGGGCTGTTTTGGCGCGAATCCGGGTTGGGGCAACTGCAGCAGCAACCGCTCCGGCAAAAACTGCACCTGCGGTAGCCAGTACACCAGCACCTGACAAGGTGGCACCTTCTGCAATGCCTGCCTCACCGGCTGCAAGCCGACATTTGGTGGAAAATAAACTGTCTGCCAGCGACGTTGCGGGTTCCGGTAAACGCGGTCAGATATTGAAAGAAGATGTCATGGCGGCGGTCAGCAAAATTGAGACAATACCGGAACAAACGGTTGCTTCGGTACCACCGGCACGTCCTGCCGGTGGTGATGAGGCGCGCGAAGAACGGGTTCGAATGACCCGTTTGCGGCGGACCATTGCCCGCAGACTTAAGGATGCACAAAACACCGCTGCCATGCTGACCACATTCAATGAGGTGGATATGGGTCCGATCATGGACCTGCGCAAACAATACAAGGAGCTGTTTCAAAAGAAACACAATGTTAAACTCGGATTCATGGGCTTCTTTACAAAGGCAGTGTGTCATGCGTTGCGCGATGTACCTGCGGTAAATGCCGAGATTGACGGCACCGACCTTATTTATAAGAATTACGCCCATATCGGCGTTGCTGTTGGCACCGACAAGGGGCTTGTGGTGCCGGTGGTACGCGATGCTGATCAAATGGAAATCGCCGATATTGAGAAGGAAATCGGCAATCTGGGCCAAAAGGCCCGCGATGGCTCGCTGTCAATGAGCGAAATGCAGGGCGGTACTTTTACCATTTCCAATGGTGGAGTGTATGGCTCACTGATGTCGACGCCCATCCTCAATGCACCTCAATCCGGCATATTGGGCATGCACAAAATTCAGGAGAGGGCAATGGTAATTGGCGGTGAAATTGTTGTGCGCCCGATGATGTATCTGGCCCTTTCCTACGATCATCGTATTATCGATGGAAAAGAAGCGGTGACATTTCTGATACGGGTAAAGGAAAGTCTCGAGGACCCGCAAAGGCTTGTACTGGATTTGTAGAATGTTGATGATCGGCGGCGCTGTTCTGGCTGTAATTTTCGTGCTGGGTCTTCTGGCTGCTGTCACCCGTTCAACTGATTATTCCAATCTTGGTTTCATGGTTTCAAAGCTGACTATGGAAGAGGCGGAATATCAGCACACAACAGCCCTGAACACGGCGGCCCGGAGGTTTCAGAAAAACCCTGTCATGCCGATGAACCGCAAGGAATTTGATTATTATCTGACTCTGGCCCTGTTTACCAAAGACCGAATGAGCGCATTGAACGGGTTGCCACACGGCCAGAAAATTCGCAAAAAACTGCGTGGTGAAGTCGTTGCCGATATCAAAAGGCGGGCCATTGAACAGGGACAACAGGTTACATGAGCAAAGGACCATCAAAGAATGCGGTCATTGTCACCGGCGGTAGCCGCGGCATTGGTGCGGCCTGTGCATTGCTGGCTGCAAAACAGGGTTACAGAGTTGCAGTCAACTATGCTTCCAATGAAGCTGCTGCCGAAAGTGTTGTAACTGAAATCCGCGCAGGCGGCGGCGAAGCTATTGCCGTTCAGGGGGACGTGGCGGTTGAGGGTGATGTTTTGCAGCTATTCAGCAAGACTGCCGAGGAGTATGGCACGATTACCGGTCTGATAAACAATGCCGGAATTCTCGATGCAGAGAGTCGGCTTGAATCAATCAGTACCGGGCGTATGTCGCGCATTATTGCGGTTAATATCATCGGCTCCATGGTCTGCGCACGCGAAGCGGTGAAGGCAATGTCAAACAAG
>QIIJ01000503.1 GCA_003232595.1 Aurantimonadaceae bacterium
GCAAAACTACCCTGCCACCGGTCCATTGCTCGATCTTTGGAGCCAATGTTTCGACCATGGTATTGATGGTATTGGCCCCCATCGCATCGCGACAATCAACGATAATGTGAGCAATCATCATGGATTCTTTGGTATCAAGCACCCGGATTTCAAGATCACGAAACCCGCCGCCCAGTTCGACCAGCAGCGGGTCACAGTTATCACAGATTTCGCGTATCTCATCGCGATGTTCGAACAGGGCTGCGCGAGCGGTAAAGGGATTGGAAAGCCCCACCACCTGAACCTGCCCGATCATGCAGTTTTCATCCTTGCTGGTGAAAATACCGCCACTTTCACGGCACTGGCGCGCACCGTTGCAGACGGCTGCAATGACTGATGATTCCTCCGTAGCCATGGCAATCAGCACATCTTCGCCGTCAACAATCATGTTGGTGGCAATACCAAGGGGGATATTCAATGTGCCAATGACGTTTTCGCCCATATGATCGGCAATATCGCCGAGGGCTGCGCTGGCACGCCCGAATAAATCTCGCTCGCTTTCATTGAGATTGGCAAATTCGGCAACCCGGTCAAACCGTTCGGTGCGCGAAAGTTTATGAAAACCGGGCAGGCGGGAACTGAAATTTTCCATGCAATTTCCTGTTTTCATTTAATTGTTGTCCGGTTCATCTGATGTGTTTTCCATTGTCATGAAGGTGCCGAGCATGGTGGCGCAGAGGAGTTCTTCATCATCGCGCATGACAAACACGTCAGACTGGCAGGTGGTAATGCGGCGGCCGGCGCGCAAAACCCGGCCACGGGCGATCAGTATATCACCTTTTGCCGGGCTCATCAGGTTGAGTTTGTATTCAATCGTCAGCACTGAATCGGTTGCCTCCATTAATGTGAAGGACGCATAACCGCCCGCGTTGTCGGCGATGGTGCCAATGACACCGCCGTGAAAAAAGCCGTGCTGCTGGGTTAGCTCGCTGTTGTGGGAGACCCTGATTTCCACAAATCCGGGTTCAACTATAGATAATTCGGCACCGAGATAGCGCATAAACCCCTGGCGATTGAAACTTTCGCGCACCCGTTCTGCAAAGTCGGGATTGCGTGTCTTGAATTTGCTCATGCGCGCATTTCCGCCTGTGTTTTGTCCTGCCGGTTGATCAAGTCTCCTATCTCCGTATAAAATTGTCCATAGGACGAGGACTTGCGCCAGACAATTGCGATTTTCCTGCTGGGTACCGGGGGGGCGAGCGGGAGGAGGCGGATTCTCGGGTCATTTGCCTCCTTGGCAAGGCTCATTTCCGGCAGCAATGTGAGGCCGTAATCGTTGGCGACCATCTCAAGAATGGTAGAGAGCGATGTGGCGGTGAAAGCATTGTGGGCGTTGGAACCGGCACCGCCGCACACTTCAATGGTCTGGTCACGCAAACAATGACCCTGTTCGAGCAGCAGCAGCGGGTTGTTATTGATCTCATCCACCGTGATTGCCCCCTTGCCTCGCGGCCTGTAGGCGGGGCCGGTGGCGACAACAAAGGCATCATCAAACAGCTCTTTGACCACCAGCCCTTTGGTATCAAAAGGTAGCGCCATCAC
>QIIJ01000290.1 GCA_003232595.1 Aurantimonadaceae bacterium
GTTGAAGCCGAAGATTTGAAGCGCTACGCGGAAGAGTTCAACAAGGATCACCCGGATATCAAGATCAACTGGGTGCGCGATTCAACCGGCATCGTTACCGCCAAACTTTTGGCAGAAAAAGACAATCCACAGGCAGATGTTGTCTGGGGTCTTGCAGCAACCTCGCTTTTGCTGATGAAGGCGGAAGGCATGCTTGAACCCTATGCGCCCAAGGGTGTTGAAAAACTCGACAAGAAGTTCGTTGACAAGAGCTCACCGCCAACCTGGACTGGTATGGATGCCTGGGTTGCTGCCGTTTGTTACAATACGGTTGAAGCAAAGAAGGCCGGACTGACACCACCAAAAACATGGAAAGACCTGACGCAGGCCCAGTACAAGGGGCAGCTGATCATGCCAAACCCGAACTCATCCGGCACTGGCTTTCTGGACGTTTCCAGTTGGCTACAAATGTTTGGTGAGGAAGATGCCTGGAAATTTATGGATGGCCTGCACGAAAACATCGCGCGTTACACCCATTCCGGCTCCAAACCCTGTAAACTTGCTGCTGCCGGTGAAATCCCGATTGGTATCTCTTTTGCATTCCGTGGTGCCAAGTCCAAGGCTGCCGGCGCGCCGATCGACATCATCGTGCCTGAAGAGGGTGTAGGCTGGGACATGGAAGCAACCGCCATCATTGCCGGCACCGATGAACTGGAAGCCGCTAAAACGCTGGTTGACTGGACGGTCACCAAAAAGGCCAACGAGATGTACAACACCGGCTATGCGGTTGTCGCCTATCCAGGTGTTGCCAAGCCGGTCAAGTTTTTCCCGGAAAATCTGACGGAAAAAATGATCGATAACGACTTCGAATTTGCCGCCAACAATCGTGCCGCAATTCTCAAGGAATGGCAGAAACGCTACGATTCCAAATCTGAACCAAAATAATCAATCACTGTGAAAAGGCGCGTCGATTGCCGCGCCTTTTCAACACACGCAGCCGGTCAGAGTTGCGAAGAAACAATTCTATCGGGAGGCTGGATTGTCTGAGGACAACGCTAAGGCAGAGGCCTTTCTCAAGATCAGGGATCTTTGGAAGGCTTTTGGCAATTTTGTTGCATTGAAAGAAATTTCCCTTGAAATTAATGAGGGGGAATTTGTTTGTTTTCTGGGGCCATCTGGTTGCGGAAAAACCACGCTTTTGCGCGCTGTCGCCGGCCTTGATCTTCAAACCAGTGGGTCGATTGAGCAAGCGGGTAGGGATATCTCAAACCTGCCCCCTGCTGAACGTGATTTTGGTATTGTTTTCCAATCCTACGCCCTGTTTCCTAACCTGACTATTGAAAAAAATATTGCCTTCGGACTTGAAAACACCGGCATGAAAAAGACGGCAATTACGGCGCGCGTTACAGAATTGCTGGAACTGGTTGGGTTGCCGGATCAGGGCCGTAAATATCCAGCCCAGCTTTCTGGCGGCCAGCAACAGCGCATAGCGCTTGCAAGGGCGATTGCCATGGAACCGGGCCTGTTGTTGCTCGATGAGCCGCTTTCGGCTCTTGATGCCAAGGTGCGGGTGCATCTGCGCCACGAAATCAAGGAGCTTCACCACCATCATGGTCACCCATGATCAGGAGGAAGGCCTGACCATGGCCGACCGCATTGTGGTGATGAACCATGGTGTTATCGAGCAGGTTGGCACACCCACCGAGATTTATCGCGATCCGGATACGCTCTTTGTGGCCGACTTTATCGGAGAAATGAATCAGGTTGAAGGCGAGGTCTTGTTTGCAGACAAGGTTCAGGTAGGGAGCCTTGAACTAACCTGCATTCCCCACGAATTCGACAGGGGTGCGAAAGTTATTGCAGCCATTCGCCCCGAAGACATTGTTCCCCACGATGATAACAAGGCGAAAAAGTCAGGAAACGTTTTCGAGGCAACAATCAGCTCGATGGAATTTCTGGGATCGTTCTGGCGGGCCGACATTGTCAGCACAGAACTGGCTGATGCCCATCTTTCGGCAAATTTCTCGATCAATGCCTGTCGCCGCATGTCGTTGTCAAAGGGAAAAGCGATCTATGTAGACCTGCCAGCCGAGCGCCTCAAGATATTTGCAAGGCCCAATTGATATGAGCATTGCCATCGAAACCATGCC
>QIIJ01000496.1 GCA_003232595.1 Aurantimonadaceae bacterium
GTGCCGCTGATCTATGGTCAGGTTCTGGCCTCCGGCAACCGGGAGGCGGGAACCGGGGCCATTGTCCGTGGTGTGCGTGGCAGTGATCTGGAAAAGATAACATCTGTTTCGCAAAATGTCCGGTTCGGTTCGCTGGATGGCTTTGATGAAAGCGAAGGCGTTGCCATTGGTATTGGCCTTGCCAACAGGCTGGGGCTGATTGATGGCGACCGGATCACTCTGATTTCACCGGAAGGCAATATTACTCCACTCGGGGTTACCCCGAGGGTTAAATCCTACAAGGTTGTGGCCATATTCAAGATTGGCATGTCGGAATTTGATGCAGCTTATATTTATATGCCGCTGCCGGAGGCGCAACTTTATTTCAACAAAGAAGGGGCTGCCTCGGTAATTGAAGTATTCATTGATGACCCTGATCAGGTCGGCGATCTCAAGCAGGCGGTTGAGGACGCAGCAGTTCAGCCGATTTACCTTACAGACTGGCGTGATCAGAATGTCACTTTTTTTGAGGCACTGGAAGTCGAACGCAATGTGATGTTCATGATCCTGACCCTGATTGTGCTGGTTGCAGCGCTCAATGTGGTGTCCGGGCTTTTCATGTTGGTTAAAGACAAGGGCCGTGATATTGCGATTTTGCGCACCATGGGCGCAACCCGGGGTGCTGTAATGCGGATATTTTTTATCACAGGTGCGGCTATTGGTGTGGTCGGCACGATTGCGGGTGTTGTTCTGGGTGTGATTGTTTGCCTTAATGTGGAAAGCATCCGCCAGTTTTTCTCCTGGCTCAGCGGTAAGGTACTGTTTAATCCGGAGTTCTATTTTTTGTCTAAATTACCAGCGGATATCGATATTGGTGAAACTGTGATGATCATCGTAATGGCACTGGTTCTGTCGCTGCTGGCGACCCTGTTTCCGGCCTGGCGGGCGGCCAAACTCGATCCGGTTGAGGCGCTTCGATATGAATGAAAAAGGGGCCGCTGTACTGCGGCTTGAGGGGGCCTGCCAGAAATATGGCGAGGGTGCCAATATTGTGGAAGTGCTGAATGGTGCTGACCTTGCCGTCCATGAGGGTGAGATAGTGGCACTTGTTGCACCTTCAGGTGCAGGAAAATCAACGCTGTTACATCTGGCCGGGCTGCTGGAACGTCCGAGCAGCGGCGAGGTCTATATCGGCAACAAAGCATGCGGCAAGATGAATGACGATGAACGCACCCGGACTCGAAGGGTTGATGTGGGTTTCATCTATCAGTTTCACCACCTGCTGCCGGAATTTTCCGCCCTGGAAAATATCACCATTCCCCAGATGATTGCAGGTCTTTCCAAAAAAGAGGCTACTGATAGAGCCAGCCAGTTGCTGGAATACATGCGTATTGGTCAGCGTGCCACCCATCGCCCGGCCGAGCTTTCCGGTGGCGAACAGCAACGGGTTGCGATTGCGCGTGCCGTTGCCAACGGGCCAAAACTGTTGTTGGCGGATGAGCCCACCGGCAACCTGGATCCCGATACAGCAAGTTATGTTTTCAAGGCATTGACCAATCTTGTCCGCTCTTCAGGCCTTGCAGCCCTTATTGCCACCGGCCCAGATGGACCGGACAGTGACTATTGTGGAGGGCAAAATTGTGCCGTTTGAAGTCGGTGTTCCCGGATAGTGCTAGTTTATTTTTTTGTAGGCTGCGGTAAATCCTGTCAGCGACACGCCAAGTGTCAGCGGCTTGTTGTCGTTGGCGGTCATTGTGACCTTAAGAGTTTCCCCCGCCCTCATTGCGGCGACAAATTTTTTGTCCAGTGAGAATGCAGTCAATGCGCCATCATTATTGCTGGTGCGAATGGCAATGGTGGTCATTTCACCATCATCAATCTGTAATTGAATACCTGCAGGCAAAAGCAATCCGTGCGGCAGGGCAAGAACAAGCGCCGGTTCTTTCTTTTTATTGTCTGGCTGAGGCCTGATGATCGCAGTTAAAAGCCGCTGTCCGGTTTTGGTAATTGTCAATGTTTGAGCCATCTGGCAGGCCAATACTTCAGGAT
>QIIJ01000391.1 GCA_003232595.1 Aurantimonadaceae bacterium
CCCACGGCTCGAATCCTTCATTCTTCACCGTGGCCAGATCGCTTTCCCAGAAGAATTTTGCATCCGCAAGCCTTGCGGCCACCACCTTCTCGTTGCCCGCAATGATTTCCTCGCCGCCATCGCTTGCCTCGATATTGGCAACCAGCAGGAAGCGGTTGGTGAGTTTTCCGTCTTTGTCCTTGAGCACAAAACACTTCTGGTTGGTGCGGATGGTCAGTTGCACCACTTCGTCCGGGATATCGAGAAAACTCTCATCAAATTCCCCCATCAGCACCACCGGCCACTCGACCAGATTGGCAACCTCCGCCAGCAGGCCCGCATCCTCCACCAGTTCCAGACCTTGCGCAAAGGCGAGGTTTTTGGCGTCGGCGAGAATGATTTCCTGTCGCCGTTCTGCATCAATGACCACTTTGGCGTTTTCAAGCGAGGCGCGATAATCGATAATCGTCAAACCGGCGCACAATGATGGGGTCCGGTGCGTGAAAGCGGTGGCCATGGGTGATGTTGCCAGAGCGTATGCCGCCAACTTCGAATTCCACCACCACCGGTTCCTCGGTTTCCGGGCCGAATGTGCACAGGATCGATTGCAACGGACGGACCCAGCGCAACGAGCCGGATTCGGCGGATTTTTCGCCCCAGCGCATGGATTTTGGCCACTGGAAATTGCGGATGATTTCCGGCATGGCATCGGCAATGATGTCTTCGGCAACCCTTCCCGGTTTTTCAATCACTGCCACATAAAAATCACCCTTTTTCGGGTCGTTGTGGATTTCCGCCTCGTCGCGGGAGGAAAGTCCCGCCCCGCGTAAAAAGCCCTCAATTGCCTTGTCCGGCGCATCAATCCGCGGCCCCTTGCGCTCATCACGAATATCAGCCGAGCGCGCGGTTACGCCGCGTACATCAAGAGCCAATCTACGCGGTGTCCAGTATTCACGCGCAGCCTCATAGGTAAGCCCCGCATCAACCAGCGCATCGGTAACGGATTTTTTAAGATCACCCGCTGCATTTTTCTGCATGCGGGCGGGAATTTCTTCGGAAAATAGTTCGAGCAAAAGATCAGGCATTGATGATTGTTACCGGGTCACGAATATGGCTGGTCGCGACTTAGCAAGTGTCAGGACACTTGTCATCAATTGTGTTGTGATCTCCAACAACAAGATGTGCTGATTATGCCAGCTTGGCGATCGCGCTTGTCAACCGGGAGAAAACGATTAGTTAAAACCCATCCCTCACAGTTCCTTGTGACTGCCATCGCACATAGGCTGACCATTGGTCTGCTTGCAGGCACAAAAGTACTTTTTGCCGGCCTCTTCTGCGGACCATTTCACTGGCGCGAATTCCGTGTCCTTGTGGCTGCCATCGCAAAACGGCTGTTTTGATGATTTGCCACAGGAGCACCAGTAATAATCTTTACCGGCCTCAACTTCGACTGCAATCGGTGCCTTGTCGGCAACTTGACCTTTGGCCATGGGGGTACTCCTTGTTTCAAAACAAGATGTTTACGTCAAATCTTCCCAAATACAATGGCCTAATTGGAGAACAGTCAATTCTCTATATGGAACAGTTAGTTTGAAGGGGTCATCCAGCCGATATGGGCACCGCCCGGTTGTTGCAACATGGCAATACGGCCGACATTTGGCACATCGAAGGGCTCGCGTATCACGGTCGCGCCGTTGGCTTTGGCCTTTTCGAGGCAGGCATCCACATCATCAACCGCGATATAAGCCATCCAGTGTTCCGGCACGCCTTCAAATTTCGGTCCCGACATTTCAAACATGCCACCAAGCGGCGTTTCTCCATCCATTGCCATCGAATATTCAGCGCCATCGTCCATCGGCATGGACGTGTAATTCCAACCGATGCATTCGGAATAGAATGCCTTGGCTTTCGCGATATCGTTGGTCATCAATTCATTCCAGTGAAAATTAGCCATGTTTGGGCATTGGTGTGCTCCTCCGTTTGTTAAATTGTTGCGCTATTTATTTAACGAAAAGGGTCATTAAATAGCAAGCATCAATTCTATCAATTGATCAAGGCTGCTGACAGAATGTGTCAGTAACTTGCCCCACCGGCCTCGGTTTTCAAATAGGCCTCACCGCAGGCTTTTGAAAGAGCCCTCACCCGCAGGATATAGCTTTGACGTTCTGTGACAGAAATCACGCCACGGGCATCTAGCAGATTAAAGACGTGGCTGGCCTTGATGCATTGGTCGTAGGCCGGATGGGCCATGACAATCTCGCGGTCCATTTTGGGGTCGATTT
>QIIJ01000181.1 GCA_003232595.1 Aurantimonadaceae bacterium
AAGTTGCTTTCCATGCCGTTCAACTCGTCAACTCCTGTTCTTTGGTACAACAAAGATGCATTCAAAAAAGCCGGTATTGATAAAGTGCCTGCCACATGGGACGAAATGGACGCGGCTGCGGACAAGTTGCTCGCGTCAGGCATGAAGTGCGGATATTCTTTCGGCTGGCAATCCTGGGTGATGGTAGAAAATTATTCCGCTTGGAATAACCAGGAAATTGGCACCATGGAAAACGGTTTTGCCGGGCTGGATACAAAGCTGACATTTAATTCGGATGCTTTGAAAAATCGCATTGCAAAAATTGCCGAAGGTCAGAAAACCGGCAGATTTGTCTATGGCGGTCGTCGTGGCGATTCACTACCAAGCTTCACCAATGGTGATTGCGGCATGTGGATGAATTCATCCGCCTACTACGGCTCGATCAAGACTCAGGCCAAATTTGACTATGGTCAGGCAATGTTGCCGATAGATACGGAAATTGCGCAAAAACCGCAAAACTCCATCATTGGTGGCGCAACTTTATGGGTTCTGAAGGGAAAACCGCAGGAAGAATATAAAGGTGTGGCGCAGTTCATGACCTATTTGTCGACCGCGCCCGTTCAGGCCTGGTGGAGTCAGGAAACCGGCTATGTGCCGATCACATTGCAGGCATCCGAACTTTCCATGAAACAAGGGTTTTATGAAGAGAACCCTGGAACCGACACGGCTATCAAACAATTGAGCCTCAACACACCAAATGCAAATTCCAAAGGCCTGCGCTTTGGTAATTTTGTGCAGATCCGCGACGTCATCAACGAAGAGATGGAAGCGATCTGGGCTGGTTCGAAAACAGCATCCGAGGGCCTCGATACGGCCGTTGAACGCGGCAACAAACTGCTTCGCAAGTTTGAGAAAGTGAACTAGTTTTACTTTCCAGGAATAAACTGGAATCCCCGCCTTCGGGCGGGGGTTTTGAGGCGACCCATTTATGTTAAAACGTGTTCATTTCAACACCTCCTGGCTGCCCTTTGCACTTGTTGCGCCGCAGATTTTTGTCACTGTGGTATTTTTTATGTGGCCCGCCGGGCAGGCGATCTTTCAGTCATTTCTGGTTGAGGACGCCTTTGGACTTTCGACAGAATTTGTCTGGCTGGATAATTTTAACGAGCTTTGGGATGATCAGAATTATCTTGATACGTTTTCCCGCACCGCCTTCTTTTCGCTGATGGTGGCGTTTTTCTCGCTTTCCATTGCACTCATTCTGGCCGGTATGGCCGATCGTGTTGTCAAATTTGCCACCGCCTATCGTACTCTTTTGATCTGGCCTTATGCGGTTGCTCCTGTTCTTGCTGGTGCGCTGTGGGTTTTCATGTTTGACCCGACGCTCGGACTTGTCGCCTATACGCTTGATATGTTCGGGTATGACTGGAACCACAAGTTGAATGGCGGCGAGGCCATGTCGCTGGTGATCATGGCTGCCACCTGGAAGCAGATCAGCTATAATTTCCTGTTTTTTCTGGCGGCCATGCAGTCGATCCCGAAATCGCTGCTGGAAGCGGCTGCGATTGATGGTGCCGGTCCGGC
>QIIJ01000059.1 GCA_003232595.1 Aurantimonadaceae bacterium
CCGGATCAGCGCTACGCTTGTCCGGGGTGACGAAAGACAGGGTGTTTGAGAAAGTCGCAAAACACAAATTTTCCAGCCACCCCTCAAAACAGAAAATACCGCTGCGCCATCGGCACAACTTTGGCGGGTTCGCAGGTTAATAGTTCTCCGTCGGCGCGGACTTCGTAGGTTTCCGGGTCTACTTCTATTTCCGGGGTGGCATCGTTCAAAACCATGTCTTTTTTGGAAATCCCGCTCCTTGTGTTTTCCACCGGCAACATTTGTTTTTCGGTTCCCAGGTCGTTGGCAAGGCAACCTGCTACGGCGGCTTGTGATACGAATGTCACGGATGAATTGGTCAGCGACTTGCCAAAAGCCCCGAACATCGGACGCATGTGCACCGGCTGCGGGGTGGGGATGGAGGCGTTGGGATCGCCCATGGGGGCAGCTGCAATGGTGCCGCCGATCAGGATCATGTCGGGCTTGACACCAAAAAAAGCCGGGTTCCATAACACAATATCCGCCCGCTTGCCCACTTCAAGCGAGCCAATATGCTGGCTCATGCCATGGGCGATGGCCGGATTGATGGTATATTTGGCGATATAACGTTTGACCCGCAGATTATCGTTGTCACCGGTCTCGTCCGCAAGTGGCCCACGCTGGCGCTTCATCTTGTCAGCGGTCTGCCAGGTTCGAATTAGTACCTCGCCGACCCGTCCCATGGCCTGGCTGTCGGAAGCGATGATCGAAAACGCACCCTCCTTGCGAATACGGCTTTCAGCAAAGGCCACATCTTCGGGAATATTGGCATCAAGATGGTGGCAGACCATCAGCATGTCGAGATGTTCTTCAAGCGTATTGACAGTATAGGGCCGTGTCGGATTGGTGGAGGAGGGAAGCACATTTTGCTGGCCGCAAATCTTGATTATATCCGGCGCATGACCTCCACCCGCCCCTTCGGTATGAAAGGCGTGAATGGTGCGGCCTTTGATGGCTTGAATAGTTGATTCAACAAAACCGGATTCGTTCAGCGTATCCGCGGATTCGTTCAGCGTATCCGTGCGGATCATCACCTGCACATCGTGGGCATCGGCCACAGAAAGACAATTATCGATTGCCGCAGGCGTGGTGCCCCAATCCTCGTGCAGTTTAAGCGCACAGGCCCCGCCAAGCACCATTTCTTCAAGCGCTGCCGGTTGCGAGTCATTGCCCTTGCCCGCGAAAGCGAGGTTCATCGGGAACGCATCGGCGGCCTGGATCATCCGGCCCAAATGCCACGGCCCCGGTGTGCAGGTGGTGGCCAATGTGCCATGGGCAGGTCCGGTGCCACACCGCCCAGCATGGTGGTGACCCCGCTCATCAGCGCCTCTTCAATTTGCTGCGGGCAGATGAAATGGATATGGCTGTCAATTCCGCCGGTTGTGATGATCTTTCCTTCTGCTGCAATCGCCTCGGTGCCGGGGCCAATGATGATATCAACGCCTGACTGGGTGTCTGGATTTCCCGCCTTGCCGATGGCAACGATATTGCCGTCTTTCAGGCCTATATCGGCCTTGAAGATGCCGCTTGCATCGACAATCAGCGCGTTGGTGATAACCGTATCAACCGCCCCTTCGGCACGCGAAACCTGGCTTTGGCCCATACCGTCGCGGATAACCTTGCCACCACCGAATTTCACCTCTTCTCCGTAAGTCGTGAGGTCTTTTCCACCTCAATGAAAAGTTCGGTATCTGCCAGACGTACCCTGTCTCCGGTGGTCGGCCCAAACATATCGGCATAGGCGGCACGGGAAATCTTTGCAGGTATGGGTCAATTTCCTATCGTGATTCAATCGACGTGCGGGCAATCATGGTTGCCGCAAAGCCGAGGCCAACGGCGCTTGCCAGACCAGTCAGACGTTTGGAAAACGGCGTGACCGCAAAGCGCGATGCAGATGACCCAAGCGTTGCATAAAACAATAAAGCCGGATATTCGAGGGCCACGTTTAGCAGTGCCAATACTATCATCCTCATTTCAATGCCTGCCCCCTCGCCTGCAAATACCGGCAGCATGACGCCGAATGACAAAACGGATTTGGGATTGCCGCCCTGCACCGCAAAACTCGACCAGAAAAGCGCTTTTCGCGACCGTTTACTTGTGGCTTTGGTGGTCGAGATATCTTTGTTGAACACCTGCCGCAACATGGAAATCGCCAGCCACGAGAGATAGATTACGCCAATCCATTTGACCAATTCAAACAGCAGTGGAAAGGCAATCAGCAACGCGCTCATACCAAGGGCGGCCAGAAGTGCATACATCATGTTGGCCACAAATACGCCTGCCATGGAAGAATGCGCCGGGCCGACACCATTGGCCATGGCATCGGCGACGACTTTCAAAACCGCAGGCCCCGGCGTGAAATTCAGCGCGATGAAGGTTGCAGCGAAAGCAAAAACCAGCGCAAGGTCAAAACCCGAAAAAAATTCGATCACAATGCACCCATGACTTCGCCGCGAAAACCATGGATTACACGTTTGCCGCCATAAGGAAC
>QIIJ01000285.1 GCA_003232595.1 Aurantimonadaceae bacterium
GTGTAAAAACTGGCAATTGCATAGGCAAAGCCGTTGGTTGAAAGCTTTGCTACTGCGCCGACTATTGCAATCGCGGAGGCAATAACAATAGAAATGGCTGACACGTATAGCGTGGTAAACACCCCTTGAGTGACCATAAATGGTACTTTTTGGGCAATGAATTCAAAGCTGAGATCAAATGTGTAAAAGAAGCTGAGGAACAGGATTAATAATTCAGTCCAGACCACCCCGATCTGGCCTCCAAGTGGCAGAAAGCCGATCAGAATTAAATTCGCGATGAACAAAATGGCAACAACCAGTGCAACCGCAAACCGGCCATATAGCCCGCTTTCCGCGGGCACTCCAATCGCCGGACGCATCAGGTCTCCAAAGATCGAACCGGTCAGGTCGAGTGCAAAAAACAACAGAAATACAATGGCAAAAATTGCCGCGATAAAAGATGGCTTGTGAACCAGCTTGTCGCCTTCAACGGTATCAGGAAAAAGCATGAATGCGTCCGTGGAATGTCATCGTGAAATACTGCCCCCAAGTCATTTTGTAACAGTTTAAATTTGATAGAACGCCGGACAACCAATCACAGTTTGGAACCGGGAAACGCCAATATTGCCCAAAACCTGGAAAAAAGTGCCCCGGCGACACGATATAGCCGCCGGGGAACATTCAATTATTTATTTTTGGAATAGTCAACGCCATACCATTTCACCGACAACTTGCTCAGTGAGCCATCAGCCTTCATTGCTTCAACTGCCTCCGAAATCTTTTTCGCCAGATCATCGTCGCCGTTTTCAATGGCCACAGAAAGCGGCTCATAAAATACAGGGTCGCCCAGGATCTTGATCGGATAGCCGTTTTTCTGTGCTTCAACAAAACTCGGCAATGAGCCGACAACAGCACTCAACCTCACGCCATCGCCGAGGCGAAGGTCATCGAGTGAGGTATTGACATTGTCGAGCGAACGGATGGTTC
This sequence comes from Aurantimonadaceae bacterium, assembly GCA_003232595.1. Taxonomy (GTDB): domain Bacteria; phylum Pseudomonadota; class Alphaproteobacteria; order Rhizobiales; family Rhizobiaceae; genus SZUA-100. The sequence continues at coordinate 967 of QIIJ01000285.1, forward strand.
CGGGATTAAGCTGATACTCAAATGGCGGCACACCTTCTGCATCAATCGTCAGGTCTTTTTTCAGATAAAGCTCATAGGTCGACGTGGTGGTTGCAGCAACAACCTTGCCATCAAGATCGGCAAATGAGGCGGCTTTGCTGTCATTGTGCACGGCAACCGCGGCGGGAGTATAGTAATACACGCCCGGAAACGTGAATTTCTCGCCGCGCTTTTTGGTTGGTGTCATGGAGCCCACATGCATGTCCCAGCGACCCGACCAGTTACCGGCGGTAATGATATCCCAGGCCGGGGTCACAAATTTGATTTCCACGCCCATGCGTTTGGCAATGCTCTTCGCCACATCAACGTCGAACCCGTCCAGTTCATTTTTATCATTGATAAATGACTGCGGCGCCCAGTTGGCGTCTGTGGCAACCGTGATGGTCCCGGATTTCATTACCTTGTCCAAAACAGGGCCTGCCCTGGCAGTTGCAACTGTTAAAGACAGTGCCAGGCCGGCAAGAAGGCCGGTCAGTAGTTTATTATGTATCATGATGAGTATTCTCCCTTACGCTGTTCAATCAATTAATATTGGCGGTGGAAATTTCTGACTGCACAGACTGCATTAATGCACAATCCGATTTGCAATACTATAGTTGATATCAAATCTGCGAGGACAACAGACAATTGTAGATGACGGATCAGTACATCATCAGTACATCCGGGCATTCCTTGCCTTTCTGCGGCCCCTTGCGATAGTGACACTCTATGAACCCTCTGACATCGGTGCTGAAGTGAGAAAGGGCTGGTAGAAAGGCCGGATAAAGTGGTGTAAAAAATCGGCCCGGCACCGGTTCACTGCGTGATTTTTTCGGTTTGAACCGACCGTCGGTAAAGGTTCCAA
>QIIJ01000542.1 GCA_003232595.1 Aurantimonadaceae bacterium
AAATCAGGCATGGCTTGCAAAATCCCTCACCGAAAGGGGCTATATCGTCGCCGCGATTAACCACCCTGGCACATCGACACTTCAACGAAATGCGGACCAGCGGCGCCAGTTATGGGAACGGGCAAACGACATCACGCGGACCATCGACTATATTCTTGGTGCGACAGATTTTGGTAGTATGGTCGACCAGAACCGCATTTTTATGGCCGGCCATTCCCTGGGGGGATTTACTGCCGTTCTTTTGGCGGGCGGCCGCTATGATCCTGCCAAGGTGGATAATTTTTGTGCTGATAACCCAAATGAACTGGTTTGTGGTATTTTTGACGAGTGGAATGTCGCGAAAACGGCAGATGATCGAGAAATGATTTCCAAAGATTGGTCGGACGAACGTATCCGGGCTTTCGCGATATTTGACCTTGGTGGAACACAGACATTTTCGGCCAAGAGTCTGGCCAAAGTGGAGCGCCCGATGTTGGTGATAGGGGCACCGCTCAACATATCCGGGTCCGGGTTGGATCTGGATATCGAATCTCGCGCCCTTGTTGCGGCACTACCCGAAACAAACGTTCGGTATCTGGAGCCTGCATCATTGTCCCATTTCGATTTTCTGGCGGTCTGTACACCACAAGCATTGGACATTCTCAAAGAAGAAGAGCCGGACGATGTGTTCGTTTGTGAACGTGGCACAGATGAGCGCAGGCAGGAACATGCGGAAATCGCCCAGGAAGTTGCCGACTTTTTCTCCGGGAAATGATCAAAAAGGCGACAATTATGTTCAGGCCCCCGGTGTTTACCACCCGTGCAACCGATTAGATTCGGTTGTACGCCCGACCCGTCCCTAACATCAGAACTATGGACGGGGGTGATTTCTCGCACTGGTTCAATGTCGACTTTAGGGAAACTGCACCGCTGAGGAAAAAATAGAGGTTGAACGGCAGAAATATGCCGATTGCTCGGCAATCACAGAGTTACCCGGATGAAGCACCAAATACCAGGTCCGGGAGAAACACCACCAGATTTGGAAAGAGTGAAATCAAAACTATAACAATGACATAAGTGAACAAAAACGGAATCACCGCGACGGAAATTCGGTCTATCCCAAGATTTGTCAACCTGGCAGCAACAAAGAGGTTGGCGCCCACGGGCGGGGTAAGGAAACCGATCTCACACGAAATCACCATCAGAATACCGAATACAATGGGGTCGATACCAACCGACACCGCAATCGGCAACATCAACGGAGTGAGCAGGATGATCTGCGCGATTGATTCCAGGAACATGCCGGTAATAATCAAAATCAACGCAATGGCCATCATCAGCAGGAAGCTGTTGTCTGTAAAGCCGACCAGGAATCCGCTTACCATCTCCGGCACTTGCATCAGGCTCATCAATTCACCAAATGCCTTGGCCGGACCAAGAATGATGATGACTGCGCCGGAGATCATCGCAGTAGTCTTCAAGCTTGAATAAATACCCTCTTTGTTGAGTTCGCCGTAGACAAACCAACCAACAATGAATGCGTAAAATACCGCAACCGCGGCCGCTTCCGTGGGGG
>QIIJ01000487.1 GCA_003232595.1 Aurantimonadaceae bacterium
ATCGGTCAGGCAGCCCTTGGACGAGGTCACCAGCCGGTTGCGCGGATGCTCGTCACCAAACGCGGGGTCCGGCGGGCTAAGATAAACCGTGTGTTGCTTGGCGCTGGCATAGACCTGGTTCCGATTGGCCTCGCCCTCGGCCCGGATGGCGTCTATGGCCACAGCACGCACAAACCCCGGCAAAACCAACACGCCTGACGCATTGTATTTTCGCCGACAGGTGTTGCGAAAATCAGTATCCGCTATCGGATATCGCGAAAGGTCGATGATCTGATCCAGTTGCATGCCTCAGATCATCCGAATGACTTCTTTGTCAATCGACAGCATATAGCCCTTGCGAGCGATATTTTTGATCAACAGCTCGGATACCATCTGGTTGCCCAGAACATCGCGCAAACGCTTGATCCGCGTCGCCCCGGCTGCCTCGTCACAATCCACATTGGGCCGCCCGGAAATGATCGCCTCGATCTCAACCCCGCTTAGCACATCTTCATCCATGCGCGCCTCGGCCAGCACCGACAGGGTTTCTATCGCCGCCTCGGTCAGTTTAAATTCCATGTTGTTGATGTAAACCGTGCGCTCATCGCGGCTGATCAGCAGGGATGATACCTGAATGCCGGCCCGTTCAATTTCACTCATCCTCGCGATGATGGTGACCAGAAAAACCAAGGAGGCAATCAACAACGCGGAGGCAAAAATCAGCAATACGAAAATCACCATCCGATAGCTTTCCAGCACCCCGGCAAACGCCGTGCCACTTTCGGCCAGAATTTCCAGCAGCTTGATTTCCGCATTTGAATTCAAGTTGTCATTAGCCACAAAAATAGCCTCCACCCGCGCATTGAACGCGTTGGCATCCGGCAGATTGAAAAACAGCAAAACTGCAGCCACCAGCAGGATGACGACAATTGCGATGATCCCGATTGCTACGACCCGAACCCCGGATCGTCGCGCGTCAGAAGCGTAAGAAGAATTGCCCAGCACTCTCTTTCCTATTTTCCAGACCATCGGCACCGAACACGGACATGACGTTCAAAAGGCGCCATTTTTCCGCCGCCAGGCGTTTTTCAATCTCTACCCGCGCTAACGCCGCATCATCACAAGCTGCACCCGGTATTTCCATGACACCGTAATGCAGGCGCAACGGGTTGTCGCGCTTGGCCTTGTAATCAGCATAACAGGCCGCTTGCGCAGAGCCTGCCGTTGCGAACGCCGTCAGCACGGCGAGCATATATATAAAGCGTATTATCATGCCCTGATACTGTGCCAAGTGCGCGCGCTATTCAATATCAGCCGCGCGGGTTGTTGTTGTTATCCGATAACATCGGCGCGTTATTGTTTAGCCCGCACAAACTTCCGATTGTCTGTTTATCGCAACCGGCCGACCCGGCTGCACCAGACAAAGGAACTTGAAAATGACCAGAACATTATCTGCATCTGTTCTCGCCCTGACAGTCGCCTTCAGCGGGCTTGCCGCTGCACCGGCCAAGGCCAGTCACAAAGATATTGGCCGGATACTGGTGGGCGCTGCGGCGATCGCGATGATCGCCAAAGCCGTGGACAACAACAAGAAACGTAACCGGGTTGTGGTAGCCCCCCCGAAAGCTGCCCCACCACATTACCATCCGCCCAAGCGCCCGGTGCACGTTCCACACCCGCCGCGACCACAACCGCCATTGTACCAACCGCCGATCTACCAGCCGCCGGTTACGTTCAAGGGGTTTTTGCCCAGTGAGTGCGGGTTTGATGTCCGTCGCGGCAACAAGAAACGCGGCGTCTACAGCAAGATTTGCCTGAGCGAACTGATGGTCCGCGCCCAGACATTGCCCGCCGTCTGCGAAGACCGGGTCACCACCAGCACCGGACGACGCACCCAGGTTTACGACGCGATCTGCCTGAATGATCGCGGCTATTCAGACGAGGCTGGGCAGTACAACTAACTGCCCTGCGAGCACCCGGCGCGATACATCCCCAGCTTTTTGCGCCGGTTCTTGGGCGGGTGGTGTCAAAACCATCCGCCCCTTTTTATTGGGTGAGGGATGGCAGGGCGTATGTGAACGGTTGTTTTAAGCCCAAGTTACAAGAAATCGTCGAAGCAGCGGAGAGTCATGCTCCCTATGTGGGAGTGTCGGAAAAAGGTTCGGCGACAATTTGGTGATCATCTTCAAATACAATGTAGCCGACCCGGTCAGTTCTAATGATTCCAATGGCGAACTCATTCTCTTCCAACAATTGGATTAGTTCGAACGACTTCTCGATCACCGCGGATGCATCTTCTTTATACCAACTCAATCCCTTGGTGTTGCGGCGATAGCAGCCCTTTGATTTTGATCTGTTAAATTTCTTCGGAACAGTGAGGTTTTGGCGGAACCATGCCAAAAGCGCATTTAGTTCTGCCAACGTATGTTCGCTGATTTTCGGGTCATTCAGCAATTCATACGCAGCACAAAAGAAGCCTTCTTTGAACGCTGTGCCTTCGATCTCGTTAGGACGAACAAAACGTATGAATTTCATCGTAATACCGTAGCCTGGTGAACTTTGACCCCTTATTGACGGGAATTCTGGCGAAATTTGGATTTT
>QIIJ01000269.1 GCA_003232595.1 Aurantimonadaceae bacterium
CCGACCCTGACTTGACATGCGCAAGACTTCCATCTGCCACAATCGGTCCTGGGCATGGGTAAATCCCAGCGCCGCAAAGGCATCATCACGGGTTTTGGCGATGATATGAGGAATACCCTCCTTATCGCGAACCACTTTGACCGGTGCAGACATTCCGGCAATCTCAATCTCTCCGGAATAGGGCTGAATGGTACGGGCAAAAAATGCATAGGCCAGCAACAGCGCGGCAATAGCCAGCACCGAAAGGAGCAATAATCCCCTAATTCCCCATTTCACCATTGTCCGCATTCGGCAGTTCCCCTATAGAATCGCATAAACCGTATATTGTTACTAGATCAACAAATACGGGTTTTACATTGTGCAGAGGAGGGTTTCAAATGGCAAGAGTTGGGTTCATCGGATTGGGGATTATGGGCTATCCAATGGCAGGATATCTGGCAGGCAAAGGCGGCCATGACGTTACAGTCTACAACCGGACTGCCAAAAAGGCCAAAAAATGGGTTGAACAACACGGCGGAAGCGTCGCGGCCACCCCCAAAGAAGCAGCAATTGATGCCGATTATGTATTTGCCTGTGTTGGCAATGACGATGATCTGCGATCCGTCACCCTGGGTGATGTTGGTGCCTTTCAATCGATGAAACCGGGCGCGATTTTCATCGACAATACAACCGCAAGCGCTGAAATTGCCCGCGAACTGGAAACAGAAGCATCCAATGCCGGATTTGGGTTTCTTGATGCACCAGTATCCGGTGGACAGGCTGGCGCAGAAAACGGCGTGCTCACGGTCATGGTTGGCGGTGATGAAGATGTCTTCGCCCGGGCAAAACCGTTGATTGAGTGTTACGCCCGCATGGTCGGTCTGATGGGGCCTTGCGGGTCCGGCCAACTGACCAAAATGATGAACCAGATATGCATTGCAGGTCTGGTGCAGGGACTTTCAGAGGCCATTCAGTTTGGCCGCAACGCCAATATGGATATTGAGAAAGTCATTGATGTTATTTCCAAGGGTGCCGCTGGATCGTGGCAAATGGAAAACCGCTACAAAACCATGAATGACCAGTTTTACGAGCATGGTTTTGCCGTAGACTGGATGCGCAAGGACCTTGCAATCTGTCTGGCCGAGGCCAACAAAAACGGTTCAACCCTGCCTGTCACCGCCCTTGTTGACCAGTTTTACGCTGATGTTCAAAAAATGGGCGGCAATCGATGGGATACCTCCTCCCTGCTTGCCCGGCTTGAAAAGTAGCGCATGGCCAGAACACCTCATACTGCTGAACAGGTTATTACCAGATTGAAACAGTTGAAAAACCCGGAGAACCTGGCGGGCAAGGCCCATTTTGGAATCAATGTATCAAAGGCCCTGGGACTGTCCATGCCGCAAATTCGCGGCATTGCCAGCAAAGTTACCAAAAATCACCAACTGGCTGAAGCTTTATGGCAGGCGGATATTCATGAAACCCGACTGATCGCAAGCATGCTTGATATTCCAGAACAGGTCACAGAAACTCAGATGGATCGCTGGGTTGTTGGTTTCAATTCCTGGGATAT
>QIIJ01000509.1 GCA_003232595.1 Aurantimonadaceae bacterium
CCACTGCTGCCTCCCGTAGGAGTCTGGGCCGTGTCTCAGTCCCAGTGTGGCTGATCATCCTCTCAGACCAGCTATGGATCGTCGCCTTGGTGAGCCATTACCTCACCAACTAGCTAATCCAACGCGGGCACATCTATCGACGATAAATCTTTCCCCCCCAAAGTTTCCAAAGGAGGGCGTATACGGTATTAGCATCAATTTCTCGATGTTGTTCCGTATCGATAGGTAGTTTCCCACGCGTTACTCACCCGTCTGCCACTGTCCACTATCCGAAGATAGCTTCTCGTTCGACTTGCATGTGTTAAGCCTGCCGCCAGCGTTCGTTCTGAGCCAGGATCAAACTCTCAGGTTTGATCTGAGATTTTAATCGGCTATATTTGCATCAGCTCAACCTCTCCAAAATGAATTGAAGCGGCCTCACGAACTGATGTGGTCACGCTGTTTTGCTTCGTTAAAAGCAAAACTATTTGTGTCACCCCTGGAAAGGGCAACACGAATTGACGAGAACATTTTAAACACACCTGAAAACATTGCTGCTTTCTGGTATTTTGTAACATTCTCGAAACGTGTCCGCCGAAGTCTCTTCGTGGCCTGCAAGTAAAAGGAAATACTCACAGCCACCGCAGAACTCCGCCGTCTACGTTTCTCTTTCTTCCTATTCAATTTTCAAAGAACCGAAAGGCATACGCGCTTTCGTTCGACTGAGTCCCATCTCACACAATGCAATCTGTTCTTCAGTCTATGGCAGGTTTTCGCTTAAATGCGACGCCTTTCCGGGGGTACCTCAAGAGCAAACGAACTCATCGCCAGCGGCGAGCCGCCCTCGTTGGTGAGCGGTATATAGGTCGAACCCATACAAACTGTCAACAAGGAATCTGCTTTTTTTTAGTCTTTTTGAGACGCGGCAATCGGGCGCGCTTTTATTTATTCCCCGTAACCTTCGAATATCACAAAACCGGTTGGTTTTCAACCTTCCAATGGCGGTCATGGCAACATCGATTATATCCACAGCCAATGAATGTTAGATAGTCAATAAATTCCTCTCCTTTTGATATCTAAATTTTGGCGCAATTTGCTTCGATGGTAATTATGTGTGATTCTGCAATCTTGATCCGGTTGCCTTGGGCCAGCGGGTCAAGTAAGTAGTAAAATTTTCAACGAGGCGTCAGTTCATTCAATCGAACAAGACGTTACATTCATTCCACCAACTGTTCGAGGATGTAACAATTTGGCACTGATTTCCCGAAAAAACATTCGCGGATTAGCAACTTCCACCACAGAACTCATGGAACTAGGTGAGAAACCTGCAATCCTTGCGGGCTCCGGTCGTCGTCCGCCAGATCGCAGACAGGTTAGTTTCAGATGGCTGTCTGGTACATTTTTAACCGGTGTAACTTCGGTGTTGCTAATGGGTGGAGCACTGTATGCTTCATTAGACAATCAGGAGAAGATAACCAGTCCGCCACAATATCTTGTTACGGACGAAACAGCTGAAGCCTCTGCTGCTGAAAAGGGCAATAGGGCAGTTACATTGTTGGCCGCAACCACTTCAACAACGAACATAATGGATGTACCGACAGTTTCAAAGGTTGGTGACAGCAATGTTATACGCAAGCGCCCCTTTGCTGTTGCTTCAGCGCCGTTGGCAATTGCTCCTAAATCGAAACTGAAATATCCGGGATTCAACCCGCTAACAATTTTTTCCGAATCAAAAGACAAGGTACTTAGTTCCAGCACCAGCGAGTTGATTTATGGTGCCGATGTAGAAAGTGAGGTTACTGTCCGACAGACTAGATTTCCCATTGCCACTTTTACTGTTAACCAGAATGTTGATTTGAGCATACAGGAAGTCGAAAACATTGTGCGCGATACCGCACCATCACTGACTGATGGATCAATAAGAGTAGCAGCTATACCCTTCTTCAATACCTCCCGATTTACATTGGATGAACAATCCGGTTCACTTGCAAACTATCCCGGGATCACCATAACAGCAGAAAACGTATCCACAGTAACATTGAGTGATCCAGACACCCTCAAAAGCAGGAACTTTCTTGAATCGGTCGTCAGCATACGCCGTGACATTTCAATCAAAAGCGCGTTGGAAAGCATTGTTGACAATACGGCCGCAAATAAAATTGTTGCTGATGCGCTTGCCAGTCAGTTAAGCAGCACCAAAATCAAATCAGGATACAAATTGCGGGTGGCTGTTGAAACCTCACCACAATTGCCATCCGGAAAAATCCGTCGCGTTAGTGTATATAATCGTGGCAACCATATAGTCAGTGTGGCCAGCAGGGATGATGGTCAATTTGTATATGCACCAGCACCAGCACCTATCCCAGCAATTGCAGACCGGGGCGATGCCAAAGCTTTTTCAGTTGTCACCCGCAAGCAATTGCCGTCAATCTATGACGGCATCTACCGTGCTGCACTGTCACAGGACCTTTCGAAGCGAATGGCCCGCCAACTGGTTCGGATATTTGCGTTCGATGTTGACTTCCAAACCAGAATTTCACCCAGTGACACGCTTGATGTTTTTTATTCTCTTGATTCAGACAAGAGGGCAATTTCAGAAAACTCGGAAATTTTATACTCACTTTGAAAAACACCCAACGCAAATACTACCGGTTCCGGTCACCGGATGATGGAGTAATCGACTATTATGATGAATTTGGCAAAAGCGCCAAAAAATTCCTGCTACGCAATCCGGTCCCAAATGCCCGATTCACGTCAGGATTTGGCATGCGCCGCCATCCCATAACAAAATTCCTCAAGATGCACACCGGCGTCGACTGGGCAGCACCACGGGGAACACCCATCC
>QIIJ01000555.1 GCA_003232595.1 Aurantimonadaceae bacterium
CCGGGCATGCGCCAGCAGCGAACTCAAAAGGGTGCTGACATCAAGGCGTTTACCCGGGTAACGCTTGAAGAGCTTGCCCTGGGCAAGGCAAGTGTCCGCCTTGGCCCGAACCGGACAGTTGCCGTTTCTATTCCCGCCGGTGCGGAAGACGGCCAGGTTATCAGGTTAAAGGGGCAAGGTGAAGAGTCCCCCGTTGGTCCGCCGGGCGATGCTCTGGTAACAATATCGATACGCCCGCACAAACATTTCAAACGCCAGGGCAACGATCTGCGCGTTGATATTGATGTGCCGCTGGAGGACGCGGTGCTTGGTGCCAAAGTGCGGGTGCCAACACTTACTGGTGCCATATCGCTGAAAATTCCTGCCTGGTCCAATTCAGGCAAGGTATTCAAGGTTCCCGGCAAGGGTCTGCCCGGCAGCAATGGCAAAAATGGCGACATCCTGGCTTCGCTGCGTATTGTCCTGCCCGACAAAAAAGACCCGACGCTGATTGAGTTAATGAAAAAATGGCAGTCAGGCCGAGAGAAAACCTGACCTGTGGCCAATGCCTGTTTCAGCGCCTGGTGATTGCCATCATTCACTCTATTTGTTGCGCATGACTTGATGGTATATTGCGGCTGTGCAATAGCTTGCCTTGACACTATTCTGCTCAGATTCAATAAAACAACCGGAATAAACTGCAATGGACAAACCATCGGGACTAATGGCGGGCAAACGCGGGCTCATCATGGGGCTTGCCAATAACCGCTCGATTGCCTGGGGCATCGCCAAAGCATGCGCCGATGCAGGAGCAGAAATCGCCCTGACCTATCAGGGTGACGCCTTGAAAAAACGGGTAATACCGCTGGCCGAAAAAATCGGCGCCCATGTGCTTGGAGACTGCGATGTGAGTGATCCTGCATCAATGGATGCGGTATTTTCTGCACTGGAAGAAAAATGGGGCACAATTGATTTTCTCGTCCATGCCATCGGATTTTCCGACAAGGATGAACTTACCGGTCGTTATGTGGAAACGAGCGCTGAAAATTTCCGCAAGACCATGGATATCTCGGTCTATTCATTCACAGCCCTTGCCCGGCGCGCTGAAAAGCTGATGCCTGAAGGCGGTTCACTTTTGACCATGACATATTATGGCGCTGAAAAGGTTATGCCGCACTACAATGTAATGGGTGTTGCCAAGGCCGCACTTGAGGCAAGTGTGAAATACCTGGCTGTTGATCTGGGTCCAAAAAACATTCGTGTTAATGCGGTTTCCGCCGGCCCTATCAAAACACTGGCCGCCTCCGGTATTGGTGATTTTCGCTATATTCTCAAATGGAACGAATATAATTCGCCACTGCGCCGCACGGTTACCATTGATGAAGTTGGCCAGTCAGCGCTCTATCTGTTGTCGGATATGTCGAGAAGTGTAACCGGCGAGGTGCATCATGTGGATTCAGGCTATCACACAGTCGGCATGAAGGCGGTTGACGCTCCCGATATATCCGTGGTCAAAGAATAGTCCCTATTTCCTCCCTACAATAAATCCAGCAACGGAGAACCGCCAGGCCCTTTTGAAAACCCGCCCGCACGGGCTGGTGACACCTGATAATTTTGACTTTGTCGATGCGCCGCTTCAAGAGCCCGGCGAAGGCGAATTCCGGGTGAAAATTGAGGCAATCTCGATCGATCCGGCGATGCGCGGCTGGATGGTCGAGGGCAAATCCTATATCCCGCCGGTAGGTATTGGCGAGGTTATGCGCGCCGG
>QIIJ01000159.1 GCA_003232595.1 Aurantimonadaceae bacterium
GCCCCAACACCAAGAGCGATGCAGGCCAGAAATATGTAGAACCCGCCAAATCCAGCGCGTAGTTCCCGAAGCGCAAACTGCCAGGCAAGTTTCATGCCTGCGCTACCGCGCGCGGCCGATATCGGGGAGGATAAAACTTCTGTGCTCATGCGGAAACCGCGCTAAGATTTTCAGCCTGTTTCTCGCCGGCTTCTTCTTCAATTTCACCGGAGCGTACATGCAAAATTCGTTCACAACGCGAGGCCAGGGTTGCATCATGGGTCACCAGCACAAGCGTCATGCCGCGCTTTTTTTGCTGTTCAAACAACAAATCAGCGATCTGAACACCGGTATTTTCATCAAGATTGCCGGTGGGTTCATCGGCAATCAGGATTTTTGGCTGCGGCACCAGTGCCCGAGCCATCGCCACCCGCTGCTGTTCGCCGCCCGACATTTGCGCCGGATAGTGGGTCAACCGTTCACCCAGGCCAACCGCTTCAAGTTCGCTTGTTGCCCGTTCAAAGGCATCGTCAATGCCGGCAAGTTCCAGTGGCACGGCTACATTTTCAAGCGCCGTCATATTGGGAATAAGGTGAAACGACTGAAAAACAATGCCGATATTGCGACCGCGAAAGGACGCAAGCTGATCTTCACTGAGGTTGGAAAAATCCTTCCCGGCCAATTGAATCATACCCTCATCAATTCGCTCCAGCCCGGCCATAACCATCAGCAAGGTTGATTTGCCCGATCCCGAAGGCCCGACAACACCAACCGACTGACCATATCCGATTTCAAGATCAATGCCTTTGAGAACATGCACTTTTGACGCGCCATCGCCAAGGGTCAGATGGACGCCGTCCAGTTTAATAACCGTTTCGTGTTCTTGCATGTTTGGCCTTGAATATCGCCCTGATGTGTGCAGGCTTGGTTGAAAATGTCGGCATGTGACAATACATGCTTATATGGCATCACTGCTATGTTGGGTCATATGGTGATGGTTACACAGGTTTCAATTCAGGGATAGACAATTTGTTGTTAAGATATGTAAAGATTGCCGCAATTATTTTGCTGGCCAGTATTGCAGGTATGGCGACATCTCTGGCCGAGGCCCCGAAAATCGTGGTTCTGGGAGACAGCCTTTCAGCCGGTTATCAATTGCCCACAGGCGAAGGGTTTCCTGGCCAGTTGCAAAAAGCGCTTTCCTCGCGCGGTGTTGATGTGGCGATCATTGGTGCCGGTGTTTCCGGTGATACGACAACCGGTGGCCTTGCAAGGCTCGACTGGTCCGTGCCGGAGGGTACGACCGGCGTTATTCTTGAGCTTGGTGCCAATGACGCACTGCGTGGCGTGCCGGTTGAACTTGCCAAAAACAATCTCGACGCCATGCTGGCCAGGCTTAAACAAAGAAATATCGCCGTATTGCTGACCGGCATGCGGGCGCCGCCCAATATGGGGGAAGACTATCAGCAGGCTTTTGATGCGATTTATCCCGCGCTTGCCAAAAAATACGGCGTCGACCTCTACCCGTTTTTTCTGGATGGCGTGGCCGC
>QIIJ01000586.1 GCA_003232595.1 Aurantimonadaceae bacterium
CGCGCCCGCTGGAATGCGTTATACTTCTCTTGTGGTCAGCCAGACCAGGTCGAGAAGTATGCCTTGCCAGCAAACGCGGGACACCGGTCAAATGGGTCAAAACAGGCCGGAAGTGCTCTAACCGAACTGCACTTTAGTAATCTCGTAGGATCGCGCGCCACCAGGGGCGGCAACTTCTATGCTGTCGCCCTCTTCCTTGCCGATCAGGGCGCGGGCGATTGGTGATGAAAGCGAAACTTTGCCGGAAGCCACATCAGCCTCCTGAGCGCCAACGATCTGATAGTGTTTTTCTTCTTCGGTATCCTCGTCAATCAGCGAAACAGTCGCGCCAAACAAGACTTTTGTGCCGGACAGCTTGCTGACATCAATGATCTCCGCCTTGGCAATATATTCTTCGAGCTCGGCGATGCGGCCCTCGTTGAGGCTTTGTTGTTCCTTTGCCGCGTGATATTCGGCATTTTCCGACAAATCGCCATGGGCGCGAGCTTCCGAGATGGCAGCCACAATTGTTGGCCGGTCCTCCGACTGGCGACGCTTTAATTCCTGTTCGAGGGCGTTGTAGCCCCCTTGAGTCATGGGAAACTTTTCCAATGAAATATTCCTTGTCTTGGCGTTGTTGAACCTGCTCAACAAAAAGTCGATGCCCCAAATCCAGAACGCAAAAAAACGCGGTTTCCAGCCAATCGGACTGAAAACCGCTCTTCTGATTGGCTTGATAATAACTCACTCAGGCAATAATTCCAAGCCAAATCAGCAATCAGGCTGCAAAATACTCCTGCAGGGAGCGCACCTTCAATTCACTGTCCGTCAGCGCTTTAATGGCTTTAGACACAGCGATTGCGCCTGAAACAGTGGTGTAATAGGGAACCCGCTGCATCAGGGATGCCTGGCGCAGGGAGCGCGAATCAGTAAGCGCCTTTTCGCCTTCTGTTGTATTGAACACCAGTTGAATTTGCCGGTTTCGGATGGCATCTTCGATATGAGGGCGGCCCTCCAGCACTTTGTTGATGCGGGTGCAATCGACCCCGTTCTGGCTGAGAAAACGTCTGGTGCCGCCGGTCGCGACTATATCGAAACCCAGTTTGGCCAGCCTTTTTACCGCATCCAGCACAACCGGTTTGTCATTATCGCGCACGGAGACAAACAAAGTGCCTTCCAGCGGCAAGACAACGCCGGCCCCCATCTGGGATTTGGCAAAGGCCATGGCGTAATCCATATCAAGCCCCATGACCTCGCCGGTTGAGCGCATTTCCGGCCCGAGCAATGTATCGACGCCTGGAAAACGGGCGAAGGGGAAGACGGCTTCCTTGACCGCAATATGGTTGATTTTTTCAAGATCACGGTCGACATTATAGGTTGTCATGGCGCTTTCCAGGCTGCTGCCGGTCATGATCCTTGCAGCAATCTTGGCCACCGGAGACCCGATCGCCTTGGCGACAAAAGGCACGGTGCGTGAAGCACGCGGATTAACCTCAAGTACATAGATAACATCGTCCTTGATGGCGTATTGAACATTCATCAGGCCACC
>QIIJ01000268.1 GCA_003232595.1 Aurantimonadaceae bacterium
CTATCACCGATACTGTCGGCAACGAACTCCATTGCCTCGGCGATTGCTGTTTCTCCGTCCTTGATGCTTGCCGGACCGGTTATGTCATTACCCTTTGCAATCAGCGGCTTTGCCAATGGAATTACACAACGATAAGGCAGCCGGACAAAAGCGCTCTTGTGCCCGGAAAACACCGATACCAGATCACTGGTATCATTCATCAATGCAGATATGACAACCCGGCGAATGCGCGGCCCCCAATCATCATCAAACTTCCTCTGGATTTCCAGTGCAAGCGCCTTCTGCTGCTCATCTTCCGGGATCAATTGTGGGCTCGTCTGCAGATTGTCGAGTGCGGCCAGGATATTGCCTGACCCGACGATCCATTTTTCCCCGAGTTGCAACACCGGGGTCGCAGTCTGGCCTGTCAGACGCCTTACCTGCCTCACATGTGGTCCGGGCAGCAGGCTTGTTCGCCTGTGCGTCAGTTTTTTGATATCCAGCGCCCAGCGGACTTTTTCATTATAGGGTGAAAAACAAAAATGCAGAAGTTCGATGTTCATTGGCCTGACCTTTGAACCTGCTATAAATTTCCTGCGGAGGGAATTCTAAATCGCCAGATATTCGTGCCGCAGTTCTTCGTTATCAAGCACGTCCTTCGCGGTACCGCGAAAGACCACTTCGCCGCTATCAAGAATAATTGCCCTATCAGCAAGTTTCAGTGCAGCAACGGCGTTTTGTTCGACCAGAATAGTGGTGATACCAGCCTCGCGCACTTCAATCAGCGCTTTTTCGATGTCTTGGCGCACCACCGGTGCCAACCCCTCATAGGGTTCATCCAGCAGCAACAGTTTGATATCGCGCGACAGTGCCCGGCCAATAGACAGCATTTGCTGTTCACCACCTGAAAGCGTTGTGCCTTCCTGTTTGCGGCGTTCTTTCAACCGCGGGAAAAGTGAAAAAATCCGTTCATAGTCCCAGCCTTTTTTACCGGAAATATTGGCCAGATCAAGGTTTTCCTGAACACTCAGGCCCTGGATAATACAGCGGTCTTCCTGCACAAGCTGCACACCCGCAAGTGCTGCTTCAAAATCCTTTTTATCGTGTAGCGACTGGCCATCAAGCCAGATTTCGCCCGATCTCAATTCCGGTGAACTGGCGCGCGCAATCGAACGCAGGGTCGAGGTTTTTCCGGCACCATTGCGGCCAAGCAGAGCGATAATCTCGCCCTCTTTCATATCAAGCGAAACATCCTGAACAATATAGCTGTCGCCATAATAGGAATGCAGCCCCCTGCAGGTGAAGAAGCTGGGAGTATTGCCATCGTCAGCGGTTTCTTCGAAATCGGTGGATTTTGCAACGGCATTCATACCTGTTCCTCCCCGAGATACGCCTCTTTGACCTTCGGGTTATCCTTGATTTCTTCCGGCGTGCCTTGTGCAATTATCCGACCACCAGCCAAAACGCTGATCCGGTCGGCAAGCGAAAACACCACATGCATGTCGTGCTCGATGATCACCTTGGTCATGCCGCCTTCCTT
>QIIJ01000267.1 GCA_003232595.1 Aurantimonadaceae bacterium
TTGAACTGCTGAACTATGTCTGCATTGGCGGGGTCTTTGATACCCTGTCGAAGGACAACCCTCACTCAATCGGACTTCAGGGCTGGCAGGAGATTGCTGCGCATTTTCAAAAAAACTATCCACAACTGCCTGTGGGTGCAATTGCAGGAATCAGTCTGGACAATGTGGCCGATGTTATTTCCACCGGGGCTGATGGTGTTGCGATCATTTCGGCATTGTTCATGGCGGAAGATGTGGAAAAGGCTTCCAGAATTCTGCTCAACAAAATCAAGCTGGCAAGGGAAAATTCATGAGCCGGAAGACCCCCATTGCAGTGACCATTGCCGGGTCGGATTCCGGTGGTGGTGCCGGCATTCAGGCCGATTTGAAAAGTTTTGCCGCCAATGGGGTATATGGTGCAAGCATCGTTACAGCGTTGACTGCACAAAATACAATCGGCGTTTCTGCCATTCATGATGTGCCACCGGCGTTTATTACTGCACAAATGGATGCGGTATTTTCCGACCTGGCGGTAGATGCCGTAAAAATCGGCATGTTGTCACAGCTTTCCGTCATTGAAGCGGTTGCTGCGGGGCTTGATGCACACGGTGTCAAAAAGATGGTTCTTGACCCTGTGATGGTTGCTGAAAGCGGCGATCTGCTGCTGGCAAAGGAAGCAGTATCGGGTCTTGTTCAAACGCTGTTTGCCCGCGCAACACTGGTTACTCCAAACCTGCATGAGTCGGCACGGATACTGGATACAGATATGGCCACATCGCGCAACGAAATGTCTGCCCAGGCATCTGCCCTGTTGCAACTTGGCGCACAGGCGGTGCTGTTAAAAGGTGGTCACGGTGAAGGCCGTGAAGCGGCAGATATACTGGTCTCCAGCAAGGGTGATCAATGGTTTAGTGCTCCCCGGATCGAAACCACAAACACCCATGGAACCGGTTGTTCGCTTTCTTCTGCCATCACCGCCGGTCTGGCCAACGGTTTGAACCTGAATGACGCGGTCGGTGAAGCCAAAAACTGGCTGACCGGGGCGATAAAGGCCGCTGATCGACTCAACATAGGCACGGGCCATGGACCAATCCACCATTTTTATAACCTATGGGGGGAGTTGCAATGAGCAACACGACAACAAGGCGTAAATTACTTGGCGCTATAGCGGCAGCACCGGCAACATTGGCTCTGACAAATCCGGCGATGTCCAGCCAAAATATTCAATGGCGCATGGTGACCTCGTGGCCAAAAAATCTTCCCGGCCCTGGCATTACGGCCCAGCGGCTGGCAGACCGTGTCGGGGCGATGTCCGGCGGTCGTTTGACCATAAAACTGTATGCAGCGGGAGAACTTGTACCGGCATTGGAGGTGTTTTCTGCAGTCACACAAGGGGTCGCCGATATCGCCCATACGGCACCACTGTTCTGGGGCGGCAAGATACCGGCGGCACCTTTGTTTACGGCAGGGCCCTTTGGTCTCACCCCGATTGAGCACATTACCTGGATTGAACAGGGCGGCGGTCAGGCACTTTGGGACA
>QIIJ01000191.1 GCA_003232595.1 Aurantimonadaceae bacterium
CAATGCCGTTCGAGCCACCGGAGCGCGAAAATATCGCCGTGTTGATGCCAATCAGCCGACCCTGCATATCAACCAGTGCGCCACCGGAATTACCCGGGTTTATCGAGGCATCGGTCTGAATGAAAAACCCGAAATCACCCTTGCCGAGGCTCGGTCGGGCAAGGGCTGATACAATGCCGCTGGTAACAGTCTGTCCGACGCCAAACGGATTGCCGATAGCCAATACAATGTCGCCAACCTCAAGGCTCTCGGAATTTCCCAGCTGTACTTTGGGAAACCGCTCATCAGACAGAATACGCAGAACTGCCAGATCCGATCTTTCGTCGCTTAACAGGATTTCCGACTGATACTCACGCCCGTCGGACCTTGATTTCAGTGGCGTTCTTGATGACGTGATAATTGGTGACAACAATGCCCCTTTGGCCGACAATAACGCCGGAACCAAGCGATTTTTCAATCCGCTTGCGGGAGCGACCGCCGCCAAGACTGCGACCGAAAAACTGCTCAAAGAACGGGTCGCCTTCAAACGGTGACCGGCGGCGTTTGATTTCCCGAGCTGCATACACGTTGACAACTGCAGGTGCCACCGATTTGACCAGGGGGGCGAATGATACCTGCAAGCCAAGTTGGTTTTGTGGCGGTGCTTTTTTTTGTGAACCTGCAGCACGATTGTTACGTTCCAGCTCATCAAGCATGCCACGCAGAGCCTGATCAGGCCTTGACTGGGCAAAACCGGTTGTCGCAGTTGTTATAACCAGCACCAGTAATATGACCAGCCGTCCTATTTGAGAATTCATGAGTTGTTTCCGTTTGCAGGTTGGACTGATGTCTGAACAGGCATTCCAGAATCACCATCGTCTGGAATATTGTCTAATTCTACGGATATTTTGGCGATATTGCGAGCGCGACCCGCCGAAATAGCGATTTATAATGACAATCATTTGTGAGAAACTGGAGCGGGTGAAGGGAATCGAACCCTCGTATTCAGCTTGGAAGGCTGCTGCTCTACCATTGAGCTACACCCGCTCTTTATATCCAGCTGTGGTGGAGGAGGCTGGATTCGAACCAGCGTACGCTAAGCGAACGGATTTACAGTCCGTCTCCTTTAACCACTCGGACACTCCTCCGCAGCCAGTTAAACAACGCCGCCAAAGGCACGACGTCAGGCCCATCATAAACACAGACCATCGGCGGCGTTATGCCGAGGCGCACCGCAACTGTCAATATCAGAATTGATGGCCGCTGCAAAACAACGGAAATTATCTTTGTTCTGCAAAAACCCAGGCTGGCTAATTGATCATTTCGCGCTTGTTACGCTCCCGGCGACGGCGCAGTTCCTCTTCCACATTGATGATTTTTGGCCCGCCGCGGTAGGTTTTTTGCTGGTAGGTGTTTCGCCGCTCACCGTTAACATACCACCAGTTGGGAATGCTGAGGTAAATCGCGCCGCGGGTGCGTTTTGCGCGGCTGGATGTGGGCGAAGATTTGCTTTTGCCGGATTTGTATCGGCTTCCGGCCTCTGAAGATTCAGTTAAAACGGGTGAAACAAATGCCGACAGGGCCAACACCAGCCCGGTCCTTGTCAAAATGCGCAACATGCGGTTCCTTTCCGCCCGGAGGCGTGAACAGAGGAATTCATATGGTGTTATGCCGGATTCACCGACATGCCGCATTTGTTGTAAATTTGCCAATGATTGCCCTAAAATTCAACCGAAATCGGTAACTATTTTGAAAGAACCTGAAGTGTGGTTAACCGGCAAATCGCTGAAACAAGCAAAAAAAAAAAAAAGCCGCGGCAGGCAACCCGCGGCGGCTTCAAGTGTGGGTCCCCGGGGAGAAACCCCGGTGTAGGGAACCCCCGTGTGAAACATTGTCAGCCGAGCAGAGAGCTCAGTTGCATCGCAATGCCCATGTCGCCATCAATCTTCAATTTGCCTGACATGAAAGCCATCTGGGCATCGAGTTCGCCGGAAGCAATGTCTTCAAAATCTTCCATCGATAGACCAATCGTGCAGTCTGCTTCGCCTGTTGCATTATCTACAACCACATCGCTGCCGGTTGCATCAATGCGAATAGCGCCTTCATCGCCGAAGTCAAACAGCACCACCTTGCCGTCTATCCCGCCTCTTTCGGCCACATTTTTTTTCATTCCCTCGGTCATTTCTGCAAGCGACATGCTCAATATTCCTCTAAAATAATTACGGACGTATCAGGACGGAGCAATCTATCACCACCTGATTCAGTTTGCGAGGGTTCAATAGAGCAGTTTACGTAAATTGCCAATGCTGGAACCCGCACCAATGTCATATTCCTGTATTGATATTGACAGCCGCTTGCGCCATCTTTGGCAAAACACACCCCGATGCGGTCGGAATACAGGCTGCCCCTTCAATGTCTTCAGGAGAAATTCCTTGCGCGAAGCTGTTATTGTATCCACTGCCCGCACCCCCATCGGCAAAGCCTACCGTGGCGCGTTCAATGCCACCCCGTCGCCGACACTTGCGGGCCACGCCATTGAACATGCGATTGCCCGCGCCGGAATCGAACCTGGCGATGTTGATGACGTGATCAT
>QIIJ01000210.1 GCA_003232595.1 Aurantimonadaceae bacterium
AAAACCAGCACCAGCGCCCCGATGAAATAGACAATCACATAGACAAAGACATCGAGCACTTTCATCACGGTTTCGCGCACGCCGATTGATGCCTGCATGACCTTGGTGGCGATGCGACCGGCAAATTCATCCTGGTAAAACCGCATGCTCTGGCCCAGCAGATAACGATGTGCGTTCCAGCGGATGATCATCGGATAATTGCCAAAGACAGTCTGGTGGATCAGCAGCGCCCAAACCACGGTGAGGACCGGCAGTACCACCAGCATGATGACTGTCATGAATATCAAACGGTCCTCGTTTTCGGCAAGAAACGTCGCACGGTCCGCGGTGGACAACCATTCAACCACGTTACCAAGAAAGGCAAACACCATGACTTCAACAATCGCAATCATCGCACCCAACACTGATACCAGCAGGAGTGCAGGCCAGATGCCCCTTGAATAGTGCCAGCAAAATGCCACGAGGCCACGGGGTGGCTGTTGCGGTTCCTCGACCGGAAACGGCTCAATCAGTTTTTCAAACCAGTTAAACATCGCTATTTCCCCTGGGTGTGGACAATTCGGTCAGAGTCGTCGGCTGACATTTGTCGGGCTGTGGTGGCGAAATCGGGCCGGGTTTTTCACAAGGATGCGGAATCGCAAGTTGTATGGAGCGATTGTTGCCCGACAAAATGAGGCCGACAAGGATTATCTGAACGAATGTCAGAATAATAATTATGGTTCCAATTATTCTGACCGGATTATCAACAGGTGTCGTGTGTTTACGGGTCATCGTCTTTTTCCAGCTAAAGGGGGAGGGTCGTTTGAAACGACAGCCGGAAAGCGATTTATTTATTTGAAGGGCGCGAGGGTTCTCGCAAAAGGTCGCAAATGACTGTCGGTTCTATACCGGGTATGCGGGCACGGCCGCTAGGATAAAAATAGTCATGGCGTCACCTTTGGACATTGCGTTCATTGAACGAATACCGCTATTTGGTTGCAAATGGAAGCCAGAATGTCGCAGCCTGGTGAAAATCAATAAATCTGTTGCGAATTTGTCACGAAGGCAGTTTTGAGCATGCAATCTCTTCCGCGCATTGCGCTTTACCAGCCGGATATTCCCGGCAATACCGGTACAATTCTGCGTCTTGCCGCCTGCCTCGGGCTCGGTGTTGATATTATCGAACCGGCAGGCTTTCGGTTTGATGACAAGGTGCTGAAACGGGCAGGTATGGATTATCTGGAACTTGCAAGTCTTGCGCGTCACAAGGACTGGCAGGCGTTTGAGGACTGGCGCAGTGGGCGACGGCTGGTACTGCTGACAACCGGCGCTGAACTGGCCTATACCGACTTTTCCTATCGCTGCGATGACATTCTGCTCTTCGGTCGTGAATCCGCCGGGGTACCGCAAGAAGTGCACAAATGTGCGGATGCCCGATTGGTTATTCCCCTGGTTAAGGAGGCAAGATCGCTCAACCTCGCCATCAGTGTGGCAATGGTTGCCGGCGAAGCGATGCGTCAGATCAGGGGCTGAACC
>QIIJ01000282.1 GCA_003232595.1 Aurantimonadaceae bacterium
TAAGGCCTGTTTGAAGGCAGTCACATCCTTGGCGAAGATCGCGTTTGCACCCAGAGCACGGGCATATTGCACGAAGTCGATCGCCAATTTTTTACCCTGTAAACATTCTGAGTCCTTGTCTCGATAGCGAAATTCATTGCCAAATCCTTGGCTGCCCTGGGATTCTTGCAAAGCTCTGATGCATTGATAACCATGGTTGTTGAACAGAATAATCGTTATTTTGAAACCCTCTTGGATACTGGTGAGCAATTCCGAATGCAACATCAAATAGCTGCCATCGCCGACGAGGACGTAGACCTCGCCTTGCGGCTGCGCCATTTTAACGCCCAGTCCCGCTGCAACTTCATAACCCATACAGGAATAGGCGTATTCCAGATGATAGTCTTTGGGCGTCTTACTTCGCCATAAACGGTGTAAATCTCCGGGCAGACTGCCCGCCGCACTGACCACGACATCCTGTGCTGTCACAAAATCGTTCAGTACTCCTAAGACCTGAGTTTGGGCGTTTCCATCCTTGATTCCCTTTGTGCTCTCAGTGCTGTACAGCCGATCCACTTCCTGCTGCCACTCTTGACGCCATTGTGTAATCTGTTCTTGATAATGGTGGGCTGTGGCATAAGAACCGAGTCCCTTATGAATTGCCTGCAATCCCAGTTTGGCATCTGCTTGCAGCAGCGTGGCCTCCATTTTATAACCATCAAAAGCACTGACATTGAGGTGGAAAATCTTGAGATTGGGATCTTGGAAAGCCGATTTGGATGCCGTGGTGAAATCTTGAAGGCGGGTGCCGATGGCTAAAATAAGATCGGCTTTCGCGGCGAGCTGATTCGCCACTTGGGTGCCTGTGACACCTAGGCCACCGACGTTCATCCGGTGGGTCCATGGGAGGGCGCTTTTTCCTGCTTGCGTTACTGCCACGGGGATGCCGCATTGATCTGCGAAAGTTGCGAGACGATCACAGGCCAAGGCATAGTGCACACCTCCACCCGCAATGATCAGGGGTCGTTTTGCGGCTTTGATGGTCGCGACAGCCACTTCAAGCGCACGATCCGACAAAACACGCCGGTCAAGATACCATGTACGTTTTTCAAAAAATGTCCTGGGATAATCATAGGCTTCTGCCTGTACATCCTGTGGCAAACACAGGGTTACTGCACCGCAGTCCACCGGATCAGTCAAGATCCGAAAGGCATTCAAACACGCGGTCATCAATTGTTCAGGGCGGCTGATTCGGTCCCAGTAACGGCTGACTGGACGCAAACAATCATTGGCCGAAAGGCTGTAGTCGGTGGAATCTTCAATCTGTTGTAATACGGGGTCGGGTTGCCGAGAGGCGAAGATATCGCCGGGCAATAATAAGACTGGAATGCGATTCGCCGTTGCCGTTGCCGCAGCCGTGACCATGTTGGTCGCACCGGGACCAATCGAGGTAGTACAGGCAAAAATGGCCAGGCGATTTTTTTGTTTGGCATAGGCCGTTGCCGTATGCACCATGCCTTGTTCATTATG
>QIIJ01000625.1 GCA_003232595.1 Aurantimonadaceae bacterium
GGTTCAATCATCAGGGCTCGGCCAATTGCCACCATTTGCCGCTGACCGCCGGAAAGCTCACCTGCTGCCTGATTGCGTTTTTCCTTTAGAGCAGGAAAAATCGAATAAACATGATCAATCAGGTGTGAGAAATCATCGCGTCGGACATAGGCTCCCATTTCAAGGTTTTCCTGCACCGAGAGGGTCTGGAAGACATTATCTTCCTGGGGCACAAAAGCCATGCCGATTTCAGCAAGACTTTCAGGCGGATTGTTGGTGATGTCATTGCCATCAAAGAAGACCGTGCCCTCGGTGCAGTTCAGCATCCCGAACATTGCCTTGAGTGTGGTGGATTTGCCTGCACCGTTGGGCCCGACAATCACCCCGATTTCGCCGGCCTGGAGGGCAAAATCAACACCGTTCAGAATATTCATGCTGCCATAACCGGCATGCAGATTGGTGATCTGGATAATCGGCTCGCTCATGATACGGCAACCGGCTGCGGGTCGGGCGTCGCATTGCCCGTGGGAGAACCGCCAAAATAGGCTTCGATCACGGCTTCATTGGCCTGAATATCCTCAATTGTACCTTGCGCCATAACCGTGCCTGCCGCCATCACAATAACCGGGTCGCAAAGGCGGGCGATCAGGTCCATATCATGTTCGATGACAAAAAAAGTGTAGCCGAGTTCGCGATTAAGCCGTTCAATATTGTCGACCAGGTTTTTCAATAAAGTGCGGTTGACCCCGGCGGCAACCTCATCAAGCAGTACAATGCGGGCATCCACCATCATGG
Organism: Aurantimonadaceae bacterium; assembly: GCA_003232595.1. Classification (GTDB taxonomy): domain Bacteria; phylum Pseudomonadota; class Alphaproteobacteria; order Rhizobiales; family Rhizobiaceae; genus SZUA-100. The sequence goes on from QIIJ01000625.1 coordinate 775, forward strand.
TGCGGCCGAGTTCCAGCAGTTTTTTCTGACCACCGGAGAGGTTGCCCGCCAGCTCGTTTTTTACCTGGGAAATTTTGAGAAAATCAATCACCTCTTCCGCCTTGCGCCGCACTTCAGCTTCTTCTTTTGCTACGCGTGCCGGGCGAAACCATGCAGACGAAATATTTTCCCCGGATTGCTTGTCTGGCACCATCATCAGGTTTTCGACAACCGTCATGTGGGAAAATTCGTGGGCAATCTGAAAGGTGCGCAGCAGTCCCTGCTTGAACAGTTCGTGAGAAGGTTTGCCGTTAATTATATCGCCGTCAAAGGTGATAGTGCCGCTGGTTGGGGCAAGGGTTCCTGCAACCATGTTAAAAAGTGTGGTTTTACCTGCACCATTGGGGCCTATCAGGCCGGTGATTGAACCTACTTCAACCTGCAGCGTGCAATCCCTGACTGCATGAAAGCCGCCAAAGTGTTTGCCCACATTTTTAACGTCAATTATTGCCGCCAAAACGATCATCATCCTGCCGCAGCAGAAGGCTCCCCTTGAATTTGCCTGCATTCTTTGAGCAGTTCAATGTAGCCTTGTAACAACAGCTTGACGCCTGCACAATTGAATTTCGTTGCGGGTTGGCTATTATCGACGTAATTGTTGGATTCAAAGACCATCAATAAACAGTTTGAATGAAACGGAATCAATAATGCCAGGCAATTTGCCACAATCCATCGATGCCACCCAAAACCTGCT
>QIIJ01000441.1 GCA_003232595.1 Aurantimonadaceae bacterium
GGCGATATCCTCGGCCAGAAAGTGCATCTGTTCCTGTTCGTCAAGGTCCGCGAAAAATGGATAGACGACCCCGAGCGCTACCGGGAAATGGGACTTGAATTTCCTCGGTAATACTGCTCTAGATTGACTATGGAGTGGAAAGATCAGGGCATTGTTATCGGCACCCGCAAGCATGGTGAAACCAGCCTGATTGTCGAGATTATGACCCGTCACCATGGCCGGCACCTGGGGCTGGTGCGGGGCGGGCGCTCGCGCAAAAAACAGCCGTTTCTGCAACCGGGAAATTCCGTTGAGGCCGCGTGGCGGGCCAGGCTTGATGAACATCTGGGCACCTGGCAACTGGAAGCGACAGAATTGCGTGCTGCATGGCTGATGGAATCACCGGTTGGAATTTTTGGAATCCAGACGCTCGCCGCCCATTTGCGACTGTTACCGGAGCGCGAGGCCCACCTGCACCTCTATGAAGCGTTGGAGATTGTCCTGTCCCATCTGGAGGAATCATCGGTCGCCGCCGCACTTCTGGTGCGCTTTGAAATTGCCATTCTTGATGATCTGGGTTTTGGTCTCGATCTAAAAAAATGTGCAGCAACCGGTGCCACCCAAAACCTCACCCACGTCTCGCCCAAAACAGGTCGTGCAGTGAGCCATGAGGCAGCAAGGCCGTGGCTCGATAAACTTCTCATCTTGCCGCAATTCCTGCTTGCCAACGGCAATCGAAATGAGGCGACTGCAACCGACATCGATGCAGGTTTCACCCTGACCACCCATTTCCTCGACCGCCACGTCTACAGCCCGAGAGGCACAAAATCACCCACTGAAAGGGCAAGCTTTATTAAAGCAGTAATGCGGCAGGTGGGTTGAGCATAAATGACTTTTATAAAATTTACCCGTCATCCAGCGTTAGCAGAGAGGCATTGCCACCTGCTGCTGCTGTGTTTTCTGAAATGTGTTGTTCGCGGACAAACCGCATCAGGTAGTTGGGGCCGCCTGCCTTGGGGCCGGTGCCGGAAAGCAGCGGGCCGCCGAAGGGTTGGCTGCCGACAATCGCGCCGATGATATTGCGGTTGACATAGATATTACCATGGGGCAGGCGTCGGGTAATCATCCTTTGGAACGCCTCGATGCGCGAATGAATACCGAGGGTCAGGCCGAATATTTTGGCATCGATCTGATCAAGAAGAGCATTGGACCTGTCACGGATTTGTACCGCTCCTTTAACCGCATATTATGCCTTAAAGGAGAAACGAAATGACAAAACAACATACGATAGAATTCAAGCAAGAAGCGGTGCGTGTTGCGCTGACGAGTGGCCTTACCCGCAAGCAGGTAGCTGCTGACTTTAAGATTGGTTTTTCCACTCTTGCCCGGTGGATCCAATTGGAGCGACGAATATCACCGGAACCAATAATCCAGTCTGATCTGGAAAAGGAAGTTGCAAGTCTGCGCAAAGAGAACCGCCTGCTTCGCGAGGAGAGGGATGTGCTAAAGTGCAGCCGGATCAGAAAA
>QIIJ01000588.1 GCA_003232595.1 Aurantimonadaceae bacterium
ATGCCGGTGTGGACAGCTTTGCAATCAGGGAAGTCACCCGCATATTGTTCGAGCATCGACTGGACCTTTTAACCCGGATTCCACTGGCTGCATCCATTGCCGGTGCGCGCGGGGAACGGGGTGCTTCTTTCCCCTACCATGATGGTGCTGTGAGCTATTATGAACGCGATGAACCGTCCTTCCTGCAGGAAAATGCCGAACCGATTGCGTTGCTGATCACCCTGGCTGCAATGGTGGGTTCCGGCCTTCTGGCCTTGCGCAGCCGGTTTTCAGCCTCCCAGAAAAACCGCCTCGACAGTTATAATTACCAGCTTTTGGACATTGCTGAAAAAGTACGAAATGCCGGCAAGCCGGAGGATCTGAAGGTGCTGAGGGACGAATTGTTTTCCATACTTGAAACTACTGTTCGCGCACTCGATACCGATGAAGTCACGGAAGAAGGCTTTCAATCATTCTCGTTTTTGTTTGAATCCGTGCGGGAAACCATCACCGAGCGGAAGGCTGAACTGGAAGCGTGACCCTGACACCAAACAATCCGTCTTCGGTATCTTCAAATATGGAAACCTTCCCGTCGTGGGCCTCGGCATGATCAACCAAAGCAAGTCCCAGCCCGTACCCCTTTACATCCTGACGGTCTGCCATGCGGTAAAACGGGGCAAACACCTTTTCGCGCTGATCCTCGGGAATGCCCGAACCGTGGTCCAGAACTTCAATAACAGCATTATTTCCGCTACTGCTCACCCGCATTTCAACCGGGGGCAGGCCGTGCCGGTGTGCATTTTCAACAAGATTGCGGACAAGGCGTTGCAGCAGGCGGGCATTGCCAAAAATTTCAACACTCGTCCCGGACGTAGCGCAATCCTCATAACGGGCACATTCTTCGGCAGCTACTGCCAGCAGATCAACAGGTTCCTTTTGATGCTCACGCGTATTTGCATCCAGCTGGCTCATTAGCAGGATTTCGTCGACCAACTGATCCAGTTCCCGGATATCCTGTTCCAGCGCCGCCTTGCGGGGCCCATCCTTTGGTCCTTTGTAAAGGTCAATACCAAGACGGATGCGCGACAGTGGAGTGCGCAATTCATGGCTGGCATTTGCCAACAACTTGCGATGGGCACCCAACAGCTTTTCTATTTTTTCTGCAGCTTTGTTAAAGCTTGTTGCAAGCCGGGCGACTTCGTCTTTGCCCTCAATTGCAACGCGTGTCGAAAAATCGCCACTGCCAACACGTTCAACGCCGCGCTGCAATCGCTCCAGCCGTCCGGTCAATCGGCGCACAAGCGGATAGGCGCATAGCCCAACTATCAGAGCAACCGACCCGAAAAAGGCAACCGGGGCCAGAAAATAATGGGTTCTGGATCGGTTGAGCCGGGTTACCAACCACCGCTGGTCGGGCAATTTCAACTGCCATGCCCGATTTCCCCATCCCCGCATCTTGTCGCTTTTTTCGGCACCTTTTGCCAGTACCGGCAGCGGGTTCCCCCAAGATGCCACCAGGTTTTTGTTCCGGTTGTAAAGCGCCAGATCCAGCTCCAGCATTTCAGCCAGTTTTCGCACGGAACGTTGCTGTTCTATAACGGGGGCGGAGATTTCTGCCAGAGAATTTGCAGCCAGTTTTTCCGCGATGTTAAAGGCGTCGCGCTCAAACTGACCGCTTCCGGCAAACCTCCACGCAGCACCGGAAACAACCACCACAAAAATAAGGCTGGCGATGATTGTTACATAAATCTGAACATATAGACGGTGCATGTTTTAATCCTGTGTCCGGGCGAACAGGTAGCCGGCGCCACGGATGGTAATCACGCGTTTCGGCTTTTTGGGATCATCTTCGATTTCTGAACGTATGCGCGAAATGTGAACGTCAATGGACCGGTCAAATGCCTCAAGTGAAGTTCCCTTTAACGCTTCCATCAAACTGTCGCGCGACATGACCCGACCGGCAGCGGCGGCAAGTGTTGCAAGCAGGTCAAACTGGTGTGATGTTAAATCACATTCCG
>QIIJ01000015.1 GCA_003232595.1 Aurantimonadaceae bacterium
TGCTGATATTTTCAAGAAAACGTCGCCCGGCGAACAGCAATTCCCGTTCATTGCAGCCTTTCAGTATGACCCCAAGCTTGGCACCGGAAAAACGACCGATCGTATCACGCGCACGCAGGCTTTTTTTCATCCGGTTGGCAATTTCAGCAATGACCTCATCACCCGCATCATAGCCATATATCGAGTTGATCAACTCAAAACGGTCAAGCGCTACCAGCAAAAATGCATGGCTTGAATTCTCTATTTCCGCCTCACGCAATTCCACCTCAAGGCACTCGTTCATGTAACTGCGGTTATAAAGGCTGGAAGGTCATCAAACCGGGACAACCGGTCAAACCGTTCCTCAAGCGTGCGGCGCTCGTTGATAATACGCACGATACCGTGGGCACGCGCCGGTTTGCCGTCTTTGCCGGCAAACCATCGACCGGAATCTTCAATCCACAGATCACTGTCACAGCCAAGTGCATCTGCTGCCAGCGCATATTGAATCTGGTAATAAACGCCGTCACCGCCATCCTTCTTTTCACTACCCTGCACAGCTTCATTGCGGTTTGTCGTGGAGCGGGGGGCAACCAGTCGCGTATATTCGCGTCCGGTTGCAATCTGGTTTGGAGCTTCGATACCGAGCAAACCAGTTGCGTTGTCAGCCCAGGATAATTTATCTGTTGCTATATCCCATTCATATACTGTCTCACCGACTGAAATAAGCACTTCTCCGGCCAGGGGAGCGGTCAATTTGCGCACAGAACTGATTTTATCTGCTCGTCTGTTGGAACTGTTTGTCACGGCATGCTTCCAGGCATTGGCAATTGAAATCGGGTTTGCCCGACTATGGGTGCAAATTATTAAGGAAGCCAAAATTCCCGGAGAATCAGAAACCCGCGGCCATGCCATCCTTGCGCGGATCAGATCCGCCAACCATCACGCCGGTTTCATGGTCGACACCAATTATCTGCCCACCGCCGAGTGGTGATGCGGCACGGCGAACCCTGTGTCCGCGTTCACAAAGCCCGTCCAGAACATCTTCACCAACACCGGCTTCCGCATCAAGCACACCATCCTCGCCCCAGAATATTCGGCCATGATCAATCGCCTCCTGTGGATCCATGCCATGGTCGATCATGTTGGTCAGCACATGTGTATGTCCCACAGGCTGATAGGCACCCCCCATAACACCGAACGACCAGGCGAGTTGGCCCTTGCGGGTCACCATGGCTGGAATAATTGTGTGCATCGGTCGTTTCGACGGTCCAATGGCATTATCGTGGCCCGCCTGAAGCGAAAAACAGGCCCCGCGGTTTTGCAGGGCAATACCGGATTTTGGTGTGACAATGCCTGAACCAAACCCGTTATAGAGAGAATTGATAAACGAAACTGCGCGCAAGTCACGATCCACCACGGTCAGATAGGTGGTATCAGCATCGGGCAATTGCGGCAGGTTGATAGCATCATTTCGCCGGTCGGGATTGAACATGCGGGCGAGATTATCGGTGTAATCCTGCGATAATACCTGCTCAATCCGGGTGTTCATCGCATCCGGGTCGGCGATATAAGCATCGCGCACCGAAAACGCCAACCGCCCCGCCTCCATTTCCAGATGGGCCCGCTCAGCACTGGATGCATCGGTACTTCCGGCATTTAACCTGCTCAGGACGTTGAGCATTACCAACGCCGTGAGGCCCTGGCCATTGGGCGGAATTTCGTGCAGTTC
>QIIJ01000044.1 GCA_003232595.1 Aurantimonadaceae bacterium
TACAAACCTGACAATTTGGCCGCTCTACAAGGCGAATTTAGTTGAACAACTAACTAATAATGCCCGGCGCTGGCTAACAGACGATTCCCCCGTTGGAGTTTTGCTTTACTCAGCGCGTTCAGCACAACAGTTCTGCCAGTTGGCCGGGCTTGAAAATATCGTTCAAAACATTGAAAATATTACGCTATATGTTATTTCTGATAAAGCTAAATACCAATTGCCAACTGAGGTTAAACACCGTTGTAAAGTAGCGCAATCACCCACTGAAGACGGCCTGTTTCGAATGGTTGTCGACTTGTGACGCAAATTTACCATGCAATTTGTGTTGATGAATTTTCAAAAAACTGAAAAAATAATTCCATCGTGTCTTCTGATGCAAGATGTTGGCTGGAAACAGCGTATTCAAATTTGCCTGCCACTAATTCCGGCACATGAGGAGCCAATATGGCCTCAAATAAAAAAAGCGGATCACCACGCGGCCTTCTTCTGATAACAAACCGGCCGGGAAAAATACACGGAAGCCCAAAAAACCAGTAACCATTGATCTGATGGCGACCCCGGTAGACGGGCCCGCCAAAAACACGGCAAGGAACAAAGACCGACAGGGACAGTCACCCGAAAATCAGGAAAAACCGACATCCAAACAAGGTATAAAATCCGTCCCGCAGGTCGCCAGATCGACGGATAAATCAACAAGCGATGCCCCTTCCGCTGAGCAGAATAATGAGGCAACAAAAAAGAGCTCCAGTGCAAGGCTGGGTACAGAAGATAAACAGTCACAGGACAAATCGGGTCAGGCAAAAAAAGATGAATTGTCCCCCGATGTCGCATCGTCTGCCGGCGCACCAGCTGCTCCTCAACAGGGAAGTGCTGCTGGAAAACTGGGTGCAGGTGTTGTGGGCGGTGTCATAGCACTTGCCGGTGCGTGGTTATTGCAAAACAGTGGGATCTGGCCTGCCGGGTCCACACACGAAACTGACGGGTCGGCCCAGATAGCGAGGCTGGAAGAGCAGGTAAATTCCAAACTTGTGGTTTTGGAAGAAAATCAGACGGCTGCGGCAATAAAAAATCTGGCAACTCTTGAAACCAGGCTTGCCGAGCTTGAAACTGCCGTAACCGGTGCATCCGACCAATCGGATGGTGCAACATCGGCCCTTGCTGAATCAACTGAACAACTGGATGAACTCAAAACATCATTTTCAAAGCTTGATGCAAAGATATCTAATCTTGAAAATTCCGTGTCGTCTGGAAATGCGGGTGAAAACACCGGACTTGCAGCTCTGGCTTTGCGGATGGATGGGCTGGATACAAAAATTTCAGAAAACAGCATCCCGTCTGTCAAAGATATCTCTCCCAACATCGCCGAACTGAAAGGTAGTCTGGTAATAGTTGAAAAAACTGTCAGCGACGCAGTTGGCGAGATTGATGGAAAAATTGCAGCCATCGAAGCAGACACCAGTACAACGGTAAAAGAGATTGCCGCCTTACCCAACGAATTGATGCGCTAGAAAACCTTGCCGATGCTCCCGGTGAAGACGAACAAAAAGTTGCCCTTACACTTGCATTGACCGGTCTGAAATCCAGGATTGATACCGGCGGTGGATTTGAAGAGGCACTTGGCCTTTATGAAAGTCTGTCGGGAGACAAGGAAAAAACTGTGGCTTTGAGGGAATTTGCAAAGTCCGGCATTCCCACATCCGTTTCAATTGCAAAAGCTTTCAGCCCGGTAGCAGAGCAAATCATCAAGGCAACCGCACCCAAAAGTGACGGGAGTGTGGCTGGCAGGTTTTTCGATAGCGCCCGCTCTCTGGTCAAGGTAAAAACCATTGGCACCGTGGAAGGCGATGGCGTCGATGCAGTCGTCTCACGTATTGAAAATGCTGTGGAAAATACCGATCTTGCAGCTGCAATTGAGCAATGGAATACACTGCCGGAAGCAGGCAAAGCGGCCTCACAAAGCTGGATCAAGACCGTAAAAGCCCGCCATCAGGCGGATGTCATGATCGGTGATTTGGTGAAACAATTTATGGTCGGCATCGCTGAGACCGGTAACTGAGGGGCAAAAAATGCTGCGTATTCTGATATTTCTTGCACTTGTATTCATTCTCGGTATTGGTTTTGCCTGGATTGCAGATAATCCGGGTCTGGTGACCGTCACTCTGCCAAAACAGGGCGGGGAGACTGCGGGTCAGGAAATTACCGTATCGCTTATGGTGGCAGTTGTGGCATTTGTCTCACTTGTCGCAACCATCATGATCCTGTGGTCGATGATCATGACCATCTGGCGTTCGCCGGAAATCTTTTCCCGTTGGCGCATCGGGCGGCGCAAGGACCGGGGTTATGAAGCTCTTTCCCGCGGTATGATCGCTGCAGCAGCAGGGGACGCTGCAAGTGCCCGCAAACTGACCAAAGAAAGCAACAAGTTGCTGGCTGATGAGCCTTGATGCCCAGACCGCCCTGTTGGAAGATAATCGCGATGTGGCTCAGGCCAGGTTTGAAACCATGCTGGAAAATCCCGATACCCGGCTTTTGGGACTGCGCGGACTGCATGTTGAGGCCGAACGACAGGGCGAGGCAGAAGCCGCCGCCCATTATGCTGAAAAAGCAATGGAGCTTGCACCGGACGCACCGTGGGCAGGCAATGCGTTGTTGCGTCATCAGTCTCAGGGCGGGGACTGGCAGGGCGCATTGAAAACGCTGGAATCAAGCCGCTGGAATAACAGGCTCGACAAAAAGGAAAACAATCGACTGAAGGCCGTATTACAAACGGCGGAAGCCATGTCGCTTGAGGATTCTGCACCGGAGGATGCGCGAAAACTGGCCCTTTCAGCCCACAAGCTTGCTCCGTCGCTGGTTCCTGCCACCGTTATCGCCGCCAGAATTTCGAGCCGGTTGGGGGATATCCGCAAGGCTTCCAAAATTCTTGAAACCACTTGGAAACTGGAGCCGCATCCGGAGATTGCCGATGCTTATGTGCATGTGCGTTCAGGTGATGCGGCCGTCGATCGGCTCAAACGCGCCCGGATGCTGGCTTCAAAACGGGAAAACCACGTGGAAGGTCGGTTTGCCATTGCCGGTGCCGCAATCGATGCCACTGACTGGCAAACCGCACGTGAAGCGCTTTCATCAATTCTTCGCAGTAATCCGACTGAGCGGGCATGCCTGTTGATGGCCGATATCGAAGAGGCGGAACACGGCGACAAGGGCAGGATGCGCGACTGGCTGTCACGTGCTGTTCGTGCACCGCGCGACCCCGCCTGGACAGCCGACGGCTATGTTTCCGAACAGTGGGCGCCGATATCGCCAATTTCCGGCAAACTCGATGCATTTGAGTGGAAAGTACCAGTTGAATTACTGGAAGGGCCGGGTGAAAATATTGATTATTCCGACCTTGCCCTCGAGCCGCTTGAAATTGAACCACTTGAAACGAAACCTGTTGAGGAAAAACCGGAAATTGCCAAACAAGAATTGATTGCCGCCACAACAACGGCAACAGCACTGGCTGGTTCCGAGGCAAACAGCGACGGTGATAATTCCGGCGATATAACCGCACAGGAGGATGCGCCATCACAGACAAGCGCCGATATTACCGAACCAGCCAATGAGCAAACCGACGTAACCATAGATGAAGACGCGACTGGCAAAGCACCACCCAATGGCGCAGTCCCGGTCGGTGATCCGGCAAACGATCAGCCAGAACCGGATGATAGTGAAAAACAATCTTTGCCAATTGCCGATGAGGCTGCGGGCAACGCCGACAGTAAGAAATCAGATGACGTTACAGAATTAGAAGCGCCGGTGATGCCGGATGATCCGGGGATCAGTGATCAGTGAGGAAACTTCTGAACCGCCACCGCGCAAGTTCAAACTGTTTTAGGGATTGCAGGTTTTCAGTTGCGCCGTGAAATGCCTCAGGACAATGGTGCTTTGGCCGCTTACATAAAACACTTCACCCATTCGGGTGTGCGATCTCTGCAATTTTTAACGGGATGACCGGTTTTGGCGGTTGCACAAGGGCAAGATAACACAAAATTTGATTTTCTCTGACGTTTGTGTTGTGTGCATAACTGACCGTATTCGATAGCACTTGCATCTCTGTAAATATAATATTATCAAATAGTTACCAGGAATTCCTTGAT
>QIIJ01000579.1 GCA_003232595.1 Aurantimonadaceae bacterium
TTCAGGCGGTCTTTTTGAGACCTAGCTGAAAGGTGGGTGTTATATATTCGCAACGCCTTGCCCCCGCCCCGACAGACCACCGCTTCAAGCATGCCCACGGCCATATTTCGATGTTTGGTTGTGGCAGATTTGGGCAATGGAAATAGCCGGGTTGAAAGGATCGGAGTTTTTGACAAAACCATATTTCCGAACTGCCTTCGGGCATTTTTAATGGAACCATCAGGGTTTTTCCGGCTGGCATCCACGTCGAAATATGGACTGTAAACCCAATAAAATTCAGGCAGATAGCTGGCCAGTTTTTCAGGCTGATCAACATTGCCACTGCGGTCCCAGTTCCGCTCCACCTCTTGCAGAGCGATTATGTCGGCCCCCGCAACGGCACCAGCGATCCTTTGCAGGTCATTTTGCGCATCTTTGCCAAGCCCGAACTGAATATTGTAAGTAACAGCTTTCATTGATCAACCTGAATTTGGTTTTTGATTACCCACCAATGCTTCAGCATGGTGGCATGCCACCATATGTTTTTCGCCGATGGTTCTGAAATCGGGAAGTTGCGTGTTGCATTTATCGTCGGCATGCGGACAGCGGGCGTGAAACGCGCAGCCCAGCGGCGGATTGAACGGGTTTGGCGGCTCGCCCTTGATGGCAGCACGCGAAGCCCGCGCCCGGGGGTCGGGCACCGGCACCGCCGAAATCAGAGCGCGTGTGTAGGGATGCATCGGGTTTTCCAGCAATGTTTCACTGTCTGCAAGTTCAACGATGCGCCCCAGATACATCACAGCAATGCGCGTTGATATGTGACGCACAACGCTGAGATCATGAGTGATAAACAGATAAGTCAGGCCGAGTTTCTTTTGCAGATCGGCCAGCAGGTTAACCACCTGAGCCTGCACCGAAACATCCAGCGCTGAAACGCTTTCGTCGCAAACCACAAGTTTGGGGCTGATGATCAACGCGCGGGCAATCACCACGCGTTGTTGCTGACCACCGGATAATTGGTGCGGGTAGCGCTCCAACAGATGCGGGGGAAGGCGCACGGCCTCAAGCATTTCCAAAACTTTGTTGTCTCGCCCCTGTGCATCCCCAAGGTTATGGATGTCCAGCGGTTCGCGTATCTGTGAGCCGATAGTCAGGCGCGGGTTAAGTGCGCCCAGAGGATTTTGAAACACAAGTTGCATTTCTCTGCGCAGGTTGCGCCATTCCTGTTTATTAACTTTGGTTATATCCTGACCCAGAAAATTCACCGATCCGGAAGTCGGTTCAATCAGGTTGAGGATAAGTCGGCCGATGGTGGATTTACCACAACCGCTTTCACCGACCAGCCCCAGGGTTTCACCGGCATATAAATCAAACGAGACGCCGTTGATCGCATGAGCCACCTTGCGCGGTCCAAAGAACGATGTACGCGGCCCGATAAAGTGGCGAACCACGTCACGCACCTGCATCAGGGGTTCATTTTCGTTTGTTTTTGCGCCACTCATGTTGATACGTTGATACGCTCACAGGATGTTTACAGGCCACACGGCGGGTGGAACTGACTTTTATGAACTCCGGGCGAGTGCCTGTGCAGGCGTCATCGCATTGGCCGCATCGAGGCTCAAACCGGCAGCCTGAAACAAATTCCTGCGGAGGCGGTGCTGCACCTTCTATGGCAACCAGCCGCTCGACCTTGCGATCCACTCGTGGCAGAGAATTGAGCAAACCAAGGGTATAATGATGCAAGGGCTCGTCAAACAGTTCCAGCACCGGAGCTTCTTCGACCACGCGTCCGGCATACATCACCGCCACATCATCGGCGGCCTCCGCGATCACCCCCAGATCATGGGTGATCAGGATCAACGCCATGTTGAGTTCTTTTTTCAGGTCTGACAGCAGTTCAAGAATTTGCGCCTGAATGGTTACATCCAGCGCAGTTGTGGGTTCATCAGCAATCAGCAGTTTTGGCTCGCAGGCAATGGCCATCGCGATCATGGCCCGCTGGCTCATGCCACCGGAAAACTGATGCGGATATTC
>QIIJ01000504.1 GCA_003232595.1 Aurantimonadaceae bacterium
CGCAAGCCCTTGTGATGGGGCAGGATCAGCCGCAGAGGCTCAACAATGTGTGGCGCTGTGGCCCAAAGAACTTCGCGTTCCTTCAAGGCCTTGCGCACAAGCCGAAATTCGTAGTGTTCGAGATAGCGAAGTCCGCCATGGATGAGTTTTGTTGATCCGGATGACGTTGCCCATCCAAGGTCATTCATCTCGCACAACGCAACCGAAAACCCCCGGCCTGCGGCATCACGCGCAATGCCGCAGCCATTGATGCCGCCGCCAATAATAAACACGTCAAAATCTGTCGACAATGGATGCACCTGGGCCGTGTTGAACAAAGTAATTTTTGAAACGAAAGAAAAGGAAAGTCAACAAGCGCGTTAGAGCGGCATATTGGGTAATTATTCGCAATAATCAGGCAACAGCGGTCAGTGAGGAGTTTTCAACTTCAATCAACTGAACGTTCAAGTCCTGAACCAGTTTGCGAAATTTGTGATTTGGGCATTGATCAGTGACAAAAGTATTGACACCTGAAATATGGCCGATACGCACGGGCGCGGTTCGCTCATGTTTGGTTCTGTCTGCAACGAGAATTATATGCCCGGCATTTTCCAGGATTGCCTGTGCTACTTTCACCTCACGAAAATCGTAGTCCAGCAGCGCACCTTCTTCATCAATTGCAGATGTGCCAATGACAGCAAAATCGACCTTGAACTGCTTGATGAAATCTACAGCCGCCTCGCCAACAATACCACCATCGGATGCCCGTACCACGCCGCCCGCGATAATCACCTGATTGTTCTCAATTGGCCGTATCACATTGGCTACATTGATGTTATTTGTCACGACCATTAACCCTGAATGAGTTAAAAGCGCCTTTGCAACAGACTCGGTCGTTGTTCCGATATTGATAAACAGCGACGCATTATCCGGGATAAGGGTTGCTGCAGCTGCTCCTATATTGGCCTTTTGATCTCGGGCAATCGAACGCCGGGCCTCATAGGCCATATTCTCCACACTGGACAGCAACATTGCCCCCCCATGCACCCGCAACAGCAATTGCCGATTACACAAATCATTCAAATCCTTGCGTATGGTCTGGGAGGTCACATTAAACTGTACCGCAAGATCATCCACAAGTACCTTGCCGCTCTGGCGCACCAATTGCATAATTTTCTCGTGCCGCGCTAATATCATCGAGTGTCTTTCATTTGCGTCAAGTGTAGGACAAACGAAACTATCACAGTCCTTTCATCAATGCAGTATCTGGAACGAATAATTCATGAAAAATAGTGAAAGCGAAAGAAATCTTTTTTCACCGGACCTGTTGAAGGGACTGAATGTGGTTGTCACCGGTGCCGGCAGGGGCATCGGCGCAGCTGTTGCCTACCATTTTCTTGGCCACGGTGCGAACCTTTTTGCCCATCTGGGCTCCAGGTCCGGCAATGCATCCATGCATACATTTGACCACAATCCAATTGCCACATCGCCTATGGTGATCTGTCAAAACCTACCGATATCGCAGCCATATCAGGCAGGATTATTGATAACTTTCCCCATGTGGATGTGCTGGTTAGAGCACTATCACCGGGTCAGCGACTTGAATGCCCGTTCGGTAGTATTGTTGACGACATCTTTATTGCCGCACCTGAAAAAGGCTGATGGCGCGTCTGTCATCAATGTCACCTCGATATCAGCCACTACCGGCGGCAGTCCGGGTTCATCAATCTATTCTGCCGCAAAGGCCTTTGTTTCTGCATACACGAGAAGCCTCGCCCGTGAGCTGGCACCATTGATACAGATTTCCACGAGCGCTATTCATCGAAGGAAAAGCTTGCCGCCACCGCCAAAGCCATCCCGCTGGGACGCCTTGGAA
>QIIJ01000617.1 GCA_003232595.1 Aurantimonadaceae bacterium
CGTGATGAAATCGTTGCAGCGCTTGCCAAAATCGTGCCGGGTGAGGGTGTTGTGGCCGATACCAATCAAATGCGGGTATTTGAGTCGGACGGTCTCACCGCCTATCGCACCCTGCCCTTTGTTGTCGTTCTGCCGGAAACCACGGCGCAGGTGAGATCAATCCTCAAATATTGTTATGACGAAGGCATCAAGGTTGTACCGCGCGGTTCCGGGACGTCGCTTTCGGGAGGGGCTTTGCCGCTCGAAGATGCGGTTTTGCTGGTGATGTCCAAATTCAACCGGATCAAAAATATCGACTACCCCAATCGCTGCGTGGTAGTGGAACCGGGTGTCACCAATCTCGGCATTACCAAAGCCGTCGAAGGGGAGGGGTATTATTACGCCCCCGACCCGTCCTCACAGATCGCCTGTTCCATAGGCGGCAATGTGGCGGAAAATTCAGGCGGGGTTCATTCGCTCAAATATGGCCTGACCGCCTCCAACCTGCTTGGCCTTGAATTGGTGCTGATCACTGGTGAGACAATCCGTATTGGCGGCAAACATCTCGATTCAGAAGGTTATGATTTGCTCGGAATCATCACCGGTTCAGAGGGCCTGCTGGGTGTTGTCACCGAAGTAACCGTGCGCATATTGCAAAGCCCGGAAACGGCCCGCGCCCTGCTGGTGGGCTTCCCGTCGAGTGAGGATGCCGGTCAATGTGTTGCCGATATTATTGGCACGGGCATTATCCCCGGCGGCATAGAACTGATGGACCGGCTTGCCATTCAGGCGGCGGAAGATTTTGTCCATGCAGGCTATCCCCTCGACGTTGAGGCGCTGTTGATCATCGAACTTGACGGGCCGGAAGCGGAAGTGGACTTTCTCATTGAAAAGGTTGAGGAAATAGCCCGCAATAACAAATCTTCCACTCTGCGTATTTCCAATAGTGATGAGGAAAGGCTCAAATTCTGGGCCGGTCGCAAGGCGGCATTTCCGGCTGTAGGCCGAATTTCACCTGATTATTATTGCATGGACGGCACAATTCCGCGCAAGGCATTGCCGAAAGTGCTGGCCCGCATGCGTGAGCTTTCAAAGCAATATGGCTTAAGGGTTGCCAATGTATTTCACGCCGGCGACGGCAATCTGCACCCACTCATTCTTTATGATGCCAATATCCCAGGAGAACTGGAAAAGGCCGAAGATTTTGGCGCAGATATCCTCAGACTTTGTGTCGAGGTCGGTGGTGTCCTTACTGGCGAACACGGTGTCGGGGTCGAAAAGCGTGATCTAATGGGCGAGATGTTTAATGAAGCTGATCTGGCCCAGCAAATACGGGTCAAATGTGCCTTTGATGAAAAGCACCTGCTCAATCCCGGCAAAGTTTTCCCGCAGTTACATCGCTGCGCCGAACTCGGCCGCATGCATATCCACAAAGGCAAAATGCCCTTTCCGGATATTCCGAGGTTTTTGCTTATTGTATGATGCATGCGGGATCGAACCGGAGTGCCAAAAATGGCTGACATCCAACACACAGAAATTTCTACATCCAATAGCGGTTTCCGTCCCCTGATGCTTGGATTGGCCGGCGGCTCAATTGCGATTGTTATGCAAATATGGGTTGAACTGGCCTATAGCAGCATTGTACAGAATAGTTACAATCTTCCTTTTCCCAAAGTGCTCGTCACCTTTGTTTTTGTATGCATTGCGGTGGTTGCTATCCATTTCGCAACCAAAGGATCGGTCAATGAAACCCGCCAGTTGCAGGACGAAAATTCAGATTTGATCGACAAGCTGACAGTTGAACTCGACGGGCTCAAACAACGCCGGGAATCCTGAACTCCGGATATGATAAAACCAGCAGATG
>QIIJ01000262.1 GCA_003232595.1 Aurantimonadaceae bacterium
TAGGGGCTGACAAACCTGTCGGATGGCCTTGCCGGGCGGTCGAACATTTCGCCCTCGTCATTGGGACCGTCAATGGTATCAACTTCGGCGGCAAAGGCCTTGACCTGGTCTTCGGTGTAACCAAGATTGGTCAAGTTGCGGTAGCTGACCAGATTGAGAGAATGGCAGGCGGCGCAAACCTCTGAATAGATTTGTAAACCGCGCTGCAACTGGGGCAAATCCCACTTGCCAAACGGCCCGCCAAAGCTCCAACTCATCTCTTTGGGTTTGTTGAGCGGGTAATATGGCGTGACAGTTTCCCCGTCCTTGGCGGCAAATGCTGAACCGGTCATTGCCAGTCCAAGGGCGAGAGCAATACCGACAATTCCATTTCGGAAGAATTTCATGGTGCACACTTTCATATTTCCTGGATCAGCTTGCTGCTTCGGCATTTTTGCCGAGGACGGCTTCGGTAATGCTGGCGGGGATTGTTTTTGGTTTTTCGACCAGTCCAAGCACCGGCAGGATGACGGACAAGGTTGTGTAAATGCCTTCTGCCGGTTTTGCGCCAAGGTATCCAAGGCCGATGCAGACGAGTACGAATATCCAGAAAAACTGCTTGAATAACGGCCGGTAGGCCGCAGAGCGTACTTTCGATGTATCAAGCCACGGCACCACAAAGAAGATCAGGAGGGAGCCAAACATCGCAATCACACCGCCTAGCTTGGAATTGATCAGCACAATATCGGTGAACGGAATGCCGATATCGAAGGTGATGGCGCGCAGGATTGCGTAGAACGGCAGGAAGTACCATTCAGGCACGATGTGGGGCGGGGTAACAAGCGAGTTTGCCTCGATATAATTGTCCGCGTGGCCAAGATAATTCGGCAGATAAAACAGGAAATAGGAAAAAACAATGAGGAACACGACCGTTGCCAGAAGGTCTTTCATGGTGGCGTAGGGGGTGAACGGTACAGTGTCCTGTTTGGATTTAACCTCAATTCCTGTCGGGTTGCTCTGGCCAGTCACATGCAGCGCCCAGACATGCAGGATAACCACGCCAACAATCATGAACGGCAAAAGGTAATGCAGCGAGAAAAACCGGTTAAGGGTCGGGTTATCAACCGCAAAACCACCCAGAAGCAGGGTCTTGATCGCATCACCCACCAACGGAATGGCGGTGAAGAAGTTGGTAATCACGGTTGCGCCCCAAAAGCTCATCTGGCCCCAGGGCAGCACATAGCCCATAAAGGCTGTCGCCATCATCAGGATGAAGATGATCACGCCCAATATCCACAACACTTCGCGCGGATTTTTGTAGGAGCCGTAGTAGAAGCCCCTGAATATATGGATATATACCGCGACAAAGAAGAATGAGGCGCCATTGGAATGCATGTAGCGCAGCAGCCAGCCATAATTGACATCACGGACAATCTGTTCAACCGAATTAAAGGCAAGCGTGGTGTTTGCTACATAGTGCATGGCAAGCACGATGCCGGTAAGCAGCTGGATAACCAGCATCAGCGACAAAATCGCACCGAATGTATACCAGTTGTTGAGGTTGCGCGGAACCGGATAGGCGACAAAACTGTCATAACCCAGCCGGATGATCGGCAGACGTGCGTCCATCCATTTGGCGAAGCCGGTTTTGGGAACGTAAGCGGAATGACCACCACTCATGTCGTATCTCCTGTCAATTCCGTTAGCCGATTTTCACGACTGTGTCTGAAATAAAATCATATTTTGGCACCAGCAGGTTTTCCGGTGCGGGGCCTGAGCGAACGCGACCGGAAGTATCATAGTGTGACCCGTGACAGGGGCAGAACCAGCCGCCAAAATC
>QIIJ01000291.1 GCA_003232595.1 Aurantimonadaceae bacterium
GATATTCCTCCGGTCCGTCAAGATCGCCCTCGCGTTTCGGGCCGGTCGAAAATGTGGTGTAGACCGAAATGTCCTGCCCGGTCGCAGAGCGGGCCAGAACCCGCAATATCTGGCTCGCATCATCGAGCGTGGGAATGACCTTTTCAAGACTGGCAAGCACAATATGCACTTTTGGCAGTATCTGGGTGAGATCGCCATTGCCCTCGTTGGTGACGATTACCGATGTGCCGGTTTCGGCAATCAGAAAATTGGCACCGGTAATGCCCACATCCGCATTGAGAAACTTGGTCCTCAGCACCTTGCGCGCCTCATCGAGCAGGCTTTCAGGCTCATCAAGATTGCGGTTGACCGGCAGATAGTCGTGCACCCGGCGAAAATCCTCCTCAACCTGTTCCTTCAGAACATGCACCGCGGGCGCAATAATGTGGCTTGGCGTTTCGCCGCGCAACTGAATGATATATTCACCAAGATCAGTCTCAATCGGTTCAATGCCTTCGCCTTCGAGGAAATCATTGAGGCCGACTTCCTCGGCAATCATTGTCTTGCCCTTGGTGACGGTGCGCGCGCCGGCCCTGCGGCAGATTTCCAGCACCTGATTGCGCATTTCTTCGGCATCCGCCGCCCAGTGCACATGGCCGCCGGAGGCAGTCACCTTTTCCTCATAGGCCTCAAGATAAAGATCAAGATTGGCCAGCGTGTGGTTTTTGATATCGCGGGCATTGTCGCGCAACTGGTCAAATTCCGGCAAGGCCGCCATGGCTTTACGTCTTTTGCCAATAAATCCCGCTTCCACATGGGTCAGTGCTTTTTGCAGGTTTTGATCAACCAGCGCTTCTTTGGCGTTAGCCTTGAAATTGGGAGTGGTGATAATCTGGACCATTGCCGCTCAGCCTGCCTCCCCGATAGCAGGCCCGTCGGTCATGCCGGCCAGCACCTCAGCCACATGGCGCACTTTGATGGCACTGCCTTCGCGTTTCAGTTTCCCCGCCATATTCATCAGACAGCCAAGGTCGCCCGCAAGCAGCAACTCTGTATCTGCATCCGAGATTGTGGCAGTTTTTTTGGCGACAATGGCATTGGATATGTCGGCATATTTAACGCAGAATGTGCCCCCGAAACCGCAACACACATCGCTGTTTTCCATTTCGGTGAGGGACAGGCCGTCAACCGAAGCAAGCAGCTTGCGCGGCTGGGTGGCAATGCCAAGTTCGCGCAGGCCCGCGCAGGAATCGTGGTAGGTGACACTGCCTTCATGCCGAGCGGCAATTTCCTCAATGTTCATCACATCGGTCAAAAAGCTCACAAGCTCATGGGTCTTTGCAGAAAATGCCACAGCGCGGGCGTGCCACGGGTCGGTTTCCTCAAACAGTCCCGGATAGTGCTTCATCAGCATCGAGGCGCAGGAGCCGGAAGGCGCAACCACATATTCATAGGCGATCACCTGTTTGGCAATATCACGTGTATCGGCCATATCACCGGAGTTATAGGCCGGTTGTCCGCAACAGGTCTGTGCCGGTGGCACCACCACATCACAATCGGCATCTTCCAGCAATTTGATCGCCGCAAAGCCGATGGTCGGGCGAAACAGGTCGACCAGACAGGTGACAAACAATGCAGTCTTTGGTTTCATGCGGGTGTGGTCCATGAACAGGAATTTTAGTTTCCCAGTGTTATGCCTGAAACAAAAGCAAGGTCAACATATTGATCTCTCGACAGTCTGCGATATTTGAAATATCACAACATCAATCACCACCAAAGGGAGAGCGCCCGTGTCCGGACTGTTAATGCCAAAGCCCGATGAGGCCGTGCTTGCCAGACGTGATGAAATCGTTGCAGCGCTTGCCAAAATCGTGCCGGGTGAGGGTGTTGTGGCCGATACCAATCAAATGCGGGTATTTGAGTCGGACG
>QIIJ01000120.1 GCA_003232595.1 Aurantimonadaceae bacterium
AACTGGACACGGGCGTGGGAGGGAATTCCGCGCGGTTACCGGTTCATTCAGGCATTTTTCCCGCCTAACTTTGCCGACAACCGCGGTGTCGTCTTTGACGGCATCATGGAAAGCATCTGGATGGCGATTATCTCGACGATATTCGGCATTATCCTGTCCGTACCCATTGGCCTTGGCGCGGCGCGAAATCTGGCGCCACGCTGGGTGTATTTTTTGTGCCGTGGAATTATCGCCTCATCGCGGTCATTTCCCGAAGTGATTTTGGCAATATTTGCGGTCAAACTGTTTGGCTTTGGCCCCTTTGCAGGTTTTGTTGCCCTGTCAATCGGTACGATAGGATTTTTCGCCAAACTGCTGGCTGAAGATATCGAGGCGATGAATGCATCCCAGGCCGAGGCGATTAAAGTCACCGGTTCCAACTGGTTCCAGTGGGTCAATTATGCCATCCAGCCTCAGGTAATGCCGAGGATGATCGGGCTTTCCATGTATCGTCTCGACATCAACTTCCGTGAAAGCGCTGTGGTTGGCATTGTCGGCGGTGGCGGTATCGGTGCCACACTCAGTACATCGTTCAGCCGTTATGAATTTGATACGACTGCTGCCATTTTAATCATGATTATCGCCATTGTCATGGTCCTTGAATACACATCCGGTTATCTTAGAAAGTGGGTGCAATAATGCCGCTGATTGAAACAGGCGATGGCCCGCTGTGGAAACGCCGCACCAGAAAAGAATCATTTACCAGATTTTTCTTCTGGATGGTTGGATTATCGATTGCAGGTTTTGCCTGGAAACTCATTTCAGACAAAACCAACTGGGATTTTGTCCGCAGCGCGCCAAAAGAAGGTGGTGACATTGTAACTCGCATGATGCCACCGGACTGGTCTTATATGGATGTGTTGTGGGTGCCCGTGTGGGAAACCATCAACATGGCGACACTTGGTACATTGATCGCCATGTTCATTGCCATTCCCGTGGCTTTTTTGGCAGCCAGAAATACGACACCGCATCCGCTGGTGCGGGCGTTTGCCTTGTTGATTACGGTGACATCACGTTCGGTTAATTCACTGATCTGGGCGTTGATTCTGGTGTTTATCCTTGGACCGGGAGTGCTGGCCGGAACCATTGCCATTGGCCTGCGCTCAATCGGCGGTTTTTCAAAACTGCTTTATGAGGCGATTGAGGAAATCAACCCCAATCAGGTCGAAGCGATTGAGGCCACCGGTGCCAGCCGTTTTCAGCAGATTATCTACGGCATCGTACCCCAGGTATTACCGACATTTGTCGGTGTTGGCGTGTTTCGCTGGGACATCAATGTGCGTGGCTCGACCATTCTGGGTCTTGTGGGTGCAGGCGGTATCGGATTGCAGTTGAGTGGTTCGATCAATACCCTGGCCTGGACCCAGGTGTCGATGATATTTGATATTGGTGACAGTGATTATCTCTGAGTGGGTTTCAGCCAAGGTTCGCCACGCCATCATTTAGGCGGGGGCTCTTTTCTAAAGCAACAATCCCGGCTGTACTTTCAGCAGTGGCCGTTGGTATCAGTTCTTGTCATCCCTTTGCCATCCCCCGGCAGGGAGGTTGTGTTTCGAACTGAGATTTACAGGCCCGAAAGCACTTCCTGCTGACCTGCTTGGCATGGGTTGTTTGCGCGTGTAATGATCTGACTGGAATGTACGATGATTCGCAGGCGATGTTTGGCGGCGACGGCCTGCACCAATTCAACCAAACTTTAAACCGGGAAATCCATGAGCAATCTACCAAAAATTTCAGCCCTTGATCTGGCCGCCCTTTTAGCGAGCCGTGTTTGCCATGATATTATCTCACCGGTGGGCGCAATTACCAATG
>QIIJ01000069.1 GCA_003232595.1 Aurantimonadaceae bacterium
GCCGTAGACAGGCGCGCTGTCGTAGCTCAGTGGTAGAGCACTTCATTGGTAATGAAGAGGTCCCGAGTTCGAATCTCGGCGACAGCACCATATTTCAACCGACCTCGATGTAGTGGCAGCCCGGCAGGAAAACCGGCTTTAATTATCCGATAACTTCCAGCCGAATTTTATCATTGCACTGGTTTGCCCGACATTGTCACCCCCTGCAAGGCCCGCATGGGAAATGTGCGACAACTCGACAATCACATTCAGATTTTCCGTAAGGGAGGCTCCAAGAGCGATCGATTCCCTGAAAAGAATACGGGAACCCATTCCCCGCCTTGCAAGGCCGGGAGCGATAACAGTTCCGGTTAGTTTGCCATTGTGTATTGCAGCGCCGAGTGATGCTTCAACAAATATTGACGAAACAATCGGGAAGCGCCAGGTCAGGCCTGAATATAGCGAACTGATTCCGTTGTTTTCCAGACCCAAAGTGCCGCCGATATGGATGCGAGGTGTAAGCAGTGAACCAGGCCTGTCCCGATAATCAAAATTCAACGGTGAGAACAACAGTTCCGCATTTAAGGATGGGCGGTCATATTCATAATAGCTTGCCTGTCCCTGAAACACGATATCACTGATTCCGCCGCCAAAGCGGATTTCATCGAGAATCCGTTCTCCGGCGTTCGCGGTGTTTGCAATAAGGTACAAAAAGCCTGCAATAAATACCAACGGCAATTTTGAATTGATCAAAATAATTCCTTTCAAATTTATCGCAGAACTTACCCGGAGTTTGGCGATTCAGCAATCAAATAATAACTTGAACAAATAATCTGAATTCTCTTGTCAAATATCCATGAGTGCAGTGATTTGGTTTTGACACAGCAATAATTTACGCCAATAAATGGCGCGCATCGATATTTGGCTTAAATAGGTGGCTTGATCATAACTCCCATGACATGAAAGAGCGCGTGTTGCTTTTTGGAAAGACATCAAACCATGACAATCAATCACCTGCCGACCAGGGAATTGCAGGCGCTCGATGCGGCCCACCATTTACATCCCTTTACCCACGGGGCGGAACTGGCAGCAAATGGCGCACGGGTGATTGTGCGCGCCAATGGCATTTATCTCACAGATTCCGAAGGCGAAGAAATCATGGACGGCATGGCCGGGTTGTGGTGTGTTAATCTCGGTTACGGTCGTAAAGAACTGGCAAGAGTTGCAGCTGCCCAGATGGAGCAACTGCCCTATTACAACACGTTTTTCCAAACCACCCATCCACCGGTTGTGGCATTATCTGAACGCCTTGCAGCCCTTGCGCCAGGCAATCTCAATCATGTTTTTTATGCAGGCTCCGGCTCAGAGGCCAATGATACCAATATCCGCGCCACTATTGGTCAGCTCTTGGCAAGCCGTCCAAAAAAACCATCATCAGCCGCAAAAACGCCTATCACGGATCAACCATGGGTGGGGCAAGCCTTGGCGGCATGACGGCGATGCACGAGCAGGGTGGCCTGCCCATTCCAGATATCACCCATATCGACCAGCCTTACTGGTACAGCGAAGGCGGTGACATGGATGCTGATGAATTCGGACTTCAACGCGCCCTGATGCTGGAAGCCGAAATTGAGCGGCTGGGTGAGGAAAATGTCGCGGCTTTCATTGCAGAGCCCGTTCAGGGAGCGGGCGGCGTAGTCATTCCTCCATCAACATACTGGCCCGAGATTCAGCGTATTTGTGATGCCCACGATATATTGTTGATTGTCGATGAGGTGATTTGTGGTTTTGGTCGTACCGGCAACTGGTTCGGGTCTGATACATTCAACATCAGCCCCGACATTATGACCATCGCCAAGGGCATGAGTTCAGGCTATATGCCGATTGGTGGCTCACTGGTGGCAGAACCACTTGCAAAGGTTATCAGCGAAGCGGGCGAATTCAGCCACGGTTATACCTATAGCGGCCATCCGGTCGCCTGCGCCGTGGCCCTGGAAAACCTGCGCCTGCTCGATGAGGAAAATATAATCGAAACAGTAAAGAACGATACCGGGCCTTATCTGCAGGAAAAATGGCATGCACTTGCCGATCACCCGCTTGTCGGCGAGGCGCGCATTGTCGGCATGATGGCGGCACTTGAACTTTCGCCCGATAAAAAGGCGCGCGCTCCCTTTGCAGCCGAAAAGGGAACTGTTGGTCTGCGCTGCCGCTCTACAAGCATCGACAATGGCCTCATTATGCGCCATGTGGGCGATGTTATGATTATTTCTCCGCCTCTGGTGATCTCGAAAGCCGAGATTGATATTCTTGTCGAGCGTGCTGCCCGGACTCTTGATCAAACCCTGGCAGGTTTAAAAAATGATGGCTTGATGGTGGCGGGAAAGGGTGATTGATCATGAAGGGATTTGGCATTCATACCAGTCTTTGGACAATGGAATGGACCCGCGAAGCAGCGGAGCGAACCGTCGCGCAGGCAAAAAAATATCCGCTTGATTTTATCGAAATAGCGCTTCTGGACCCGCCGATGGTTGATGCAGTCCATTCACGCAAACTGCTGGAAGCGGCAGAACTGCCAGCCGTTTGCTCGCTCGGTTTGCCTGAAGATTCCTGGGCTTCGGTGCGACCGGATGCAGCGATTGATTTCCTGAAAGTCGCCATCGACAAAACCGCCGATATCGGCGCGCTGGCGCTTTCCTATGGTGGCATTGGCGAGCGCACCGGCTTGCCGCCGACGGAACCTGAAAAAGACAATATCGTCCGGGTTTTGCAGGCAGCGGCAAAACACGCAAAGTCGCGTAATATCGAAATCGGTATTGAGCCGGTCAACCGATATGAAAACCACATTATCAATACCGGCTGGCAGGCGGTCGAGATCATCGAGCGCATTGGTGCGGAGAATATTTTCATCCACCTTGATACCTATCACATGAACATCGAGGAAAAAGGCGTCGCCAACGGCATTCTTGATACCCGAGAGCATCTGAAATATATACATCTGTCGGAAAGCGATCGCGGTGTTCCAGGTGCGGGCACTTGTGATTGGAACGAAATTTTTGCAAGCCTTGCGGCGATCAAATTTAACGGTGGCCTGGCAATGGAAAGCTTCATCAACATGCTTCGGTCTGGCGTCCGGTTGCAGAAAGTGCCGAAGAGGTCATGAACAACGGCCTGCCATTCCTGCGCAACAAGGCGCGGCAGTACGGGCTGAT
>QIIJ01000090.1 GCA_003232595.1 Aurantimonadaceae bacterium
CGAAGCCATGGTGCGGATAATCGTTGAATCGGATATTCTGCCCGAAGGCTCCCTGCAACTGGTCATGGGTTCGACCGGCGATCTGCTGGACCATGTAACCTGTCAGGATGTAATCTCTTTTACGGGTTCTGCAGGCACCGCTGCGAAACTCAAAGCAGCATCGGCAATTGTTAAAAACTCCACACGTTTTATTGCCGAGCAGGATAGTCTGAACGGCTGTGTGCTGGGGCCAGATGCAGGGCCGGGTACACCGGAGTTTGACCTGTTCATCAAAGAGGTTGTCAGTGAAATCTCCGTCAAGGCCGGACAGAAATGCACGTCAATTCGCCGCGCCATGGTACCGGTTCAATATATCGATGCGACCGCCAAGGCCCTCGCGGAAAGACTTGGCAACATCACGATCGGCAATCCGCGCCACATGGATGTGCAGATGGGCGCACTGGCCGGAACAGGTCAGCGCCGGGATGTACTTGAGAAGCTTGAAATCCTGAGTGCCGAAAACCCGATAATCATCGGCGATGTGGACGACTACACCCTGATTGACGGGGATGGTTCAGGCGCGTTTCTGCCACCTGTTGTCATGCGCTGCGATGACCCGCTCAACAAGGTCGCAGTCCACGAGGTCGAAGCGTTCGGGCCGGTCAGCACTTTAATGGCCTATGATGGTACGGACGAGGCTGTTCAATTGCTTCAAAAGGGCGGTGGATCGCTGGTTGCCTCCATATTCAGTCATGACCGCAACTTTGCCCATGATCTTGTTTTGGGGGCCGCTTCCTTCCATGGCCGTATGCTGATTGCAGACCGTGACAGCGGGGCCGAATCCACCGGCCACGGCTCTCCCATGCCGCACCTTGTACATGGCGGGCCGGGACGCGCCGGGGGCGGCGAAGAAATGGGCGGTACGCGCGGTGTAATGCACTATATGCAGCGAACAGCCATTCAGGGAAGCCCGGCGGCGATTGCCAATATTACCGGCGAATGGCTGCCCGGAGCGCCGGAAATGAAAGGCGAGGTGCACCCATTTCGCCGGACCTATCACCAGTTGGAAATTGGCGAGACCCTTTATACAAAATCACGCAAGGTCACAATTGAGGAAATCGAGCTTTTTGCCCATGCCACCGGCGATACATTCTATGCACATATGGATGCAGCGGCAGCAAAGGCCAATCCGTTTTTTGAAGACCGGGTTGCCCATGGCTATCTGTTGCTTTCCTGGGCGGCAGGGCTGTTTGTCGAGCCGGCGCCCGGCCCGGTTCTGGCCAATACGGGCCTTAACAATCTAGCCTTTATGACACCGGTTTACAGCGGCGATGAAATCAGTGTGCGATTGACCGTAAAACGCAAAAAACGGCGGACAGAAGACTATGGCGAAGTCGGCTGGGACGTGGAAATCACCAAGCGCCCGCTACGAACTGCTCACCATGGTCGCATATGAGATCGGCAAATAATACCAAGCATCACTACTGTCCGGGAAAATTTGATTATTGACAAGTATCACATTGAATTCTTTCACGTATTATCAGTTTGTTTTGGTTGAGACTTTCTTTCAATCCCTCCACATCGTCATCCTCGGGCACCGGCCCGGGGATCCAGCTCGTATTGCG
>QIIJ01000375.1 GCA_003232595.1 Aurantimonadaceae bacterium
CCTTGATGACGGGCGTCAGCAGGCCCATAATGTCATCTGCAGCCTGCCGCTCCTCTTCGCTGTCTCCCCGTCGTGCAATATCACCTTTAAGGGCAGTCCACAGCACCAGCGCACGTGACGCCTCGTTGATCGAACGAATGGTCATCAGGATACGGCGGATATCCGGGTGCACGATAATCGGATCGGCTTTTTTGTCAGGAAACTTGACACCCGAAATCGAGCGGCCCTGCAAGCGGTCTTTGGCGTAATCAACGGCATTTTGATAAGCAACTTCCGAAAGTGCCAACCCCTGAATGCCGACACCAAGGCGCGCTTCGTTCATCATGGTGAACATAGCCTTGAGGCCCCTGTTTTCCTTGCCCACAAGCCAGCCGGTAGCATCGTCATAGTTCAAAACACAGGTTGAGTTGCCATGCAGGCCCATTTTTTCTTCAATCGAGCCACATGTCACACCATTATTTTCGCCAGACGTTTCGTCTTCGTTGATGACATTGCGCGGCACGACAAAGAGCGAAATACCCTTGGTACCTTCCGGTGCACCTTCAATACGAGCGATAACCAGATGGATGATGTTCTCCGATAAGTCATGTTCCCCGGCGGAGATGAATATCTTCTGTCCAGTCAGCTTGTAGGAACCATCATCCTGCGGCACAGCCTTGGTACGCAGCAGGCCAAGGTCAGTGCCACAATGGGATTCTGTCAGGTTCATTGTACCTGTCCAGCGGCCCGAAAGCATATTGGGCAGATATTTCTCTTTCTGCTCCTGCGATCCGTGAATCTGAAGCGCAGCCACAGCACCGCCGGTCAGACCCGGATACATCGCAAACGACATATTTGCACTGGAGGCAAATTCACTTACCGCGGAAGAAAGCGTTGCAGGAAGCCCCTGTCCGCCAAATTCAGTATCAAAAGGCAGCGTCGCCCATCCGGCTTCGGCAAAAGCATCATATGCTTGTTTGAAACCCGGTGGAGTCGTCACTGAACCATCGTCCTGGCGGGTACAGCCAACTTCATCGCCAACCCGGTTAAGTGGTTGCAAAACCTCTTCGGAAAACTTGGCCGCCTCGCCAATTATTGCCTCAATCATATCAGGGGTTGCGTCCTCAAAACCGGGAAGGTTATGATAACGATTCAGATCGAGAATGTTATTCAGAACAAAAAGCATGTCCTGTACGGGCGCACGATAGGTAGGCATTGCCTGTCTCCACTGATGGCAAATTGAATCTCTTGGCTGGTTAATATCAAACTTTGACGTTTTCGTAAACGTCAAAGTTTGATATTTTCCTAAATGTTTGGAGTTAGAGCACTTCCGGCCCATATTGAATCATTTGACCGATTTTCCGCGTTTGCTGGCGAGGCATACTTTCTGCCTTGGTCTGGCCGACCACAAAGAAAGTAACCGGCCTTTGGTGGGCCAAATCAGTCCATCGACGTTGTTGCGAAACTTGCCCGATACCAGTATCGCGCCGCGTTTCGCGCCTAGCCGAGTGGACTGATCTGGCTCCATCAAATGATCCAATATGGGCCGGAAGTGCTCTAAATAGAAACAATGCTCCTTACGAGTTATAAAACAGCAGGCATTGCAGAATGGAAGTAAATGCAACACAATCTGTCTTCAGCCGGGGCAAACCAAGCCAACTGGAAAACTCTTGTAAAATTTACCGCCGCTTTTTGCAAAATCAACCGATAATTTTGGCAATCATGGAGCCCGGATAATGGCAATTACGGAAGACTATCATGTTCACGTCTATTTCGACACCACATCAAAACCAACTGCTGAGCAGGTGATTGATGAACTGTCAAGTAAATTTCCGCTGGCAGTTGGCCATTTTCATGACCATCCGGTAGGGCCTCATCCCATGGGAAGTTGTCAGCTTACAGTTGCCATGGAGAATTTGGGCAATGTTATCGACTGGCTTGCAAAAAACCGGCGGGGACTGACAATATTCACCCATGCCAATACCGGTGACATCATAAAGGACCACACAGACCACACCATCTGGTTGGGAACGATGCCTAAACTCAATCTTGATATTCTGCGTCAATTTATAGAGTCTGACACCGGTTAAGGCAAAAATATGCCTGTAATTTTTTGGTTTCTGTGATAGCCAGTAAATCTGAAACCGACTGTTTCCGGAGATTGCCATGACCGGCCTGTTACCTGATATTGACCCCGATGGATTGCTTGAATACTCGGTGGTGTTCACTGACCGGTCGCTCAATCATATGTCGCAAAAATTTCAGGGCGTGATGAACACGATTTCCTCAACACTGAAAGATGTTTATCACGCCCATTCAGTTGTTGTTGTCCCCGGTGGCGGCACATATGCCATGGAAGCGGTCGCCCGACAGTTCGCCACCGACAAAAAATGCCTTGTCATCCGCAATGGCTGGTTTTCATTCCGCTGGACCCAGATACTGGATACGGGCAATATCGCAAATGAAACCATTGTCATGATCGCAACGCGCGAAAGCGATGATCGTCTTGCCCCGTTTGCCCCTCCTCCGATTGATGAGGTGGTGGCCAGGATTGAAGCTGAAAAGCCAGAGCTCATCTTCGCACCCCATGTGGAAACTTCATCCGGTATTATCCTGCCTGATGACTATATCAGCGCCGTTGCAAGGGCTGCACACTCTGTCGG
>QIIJ01000538.1 GCA_003232595.1 Aurantimonadaceae bacterium
CCACGGGCTGCACCTAAAATATTGTTGGCATATTTATTGCCGTTTTCGCGGAACTTGTCTTCATCCTGCTCTGCGCGCTGCACTTCTTCAAATGCATCAGCCACCTGGGCAGGCGGTGCTGCATCGGCTATTGCCATACGGCTGATTGATATACCGGCCTTGTAACTGTCGAGTGTTCTTTGAACAACATCGCGCACATCGTTGGCGATGCCTGTACGATCATCGCGGAAAATATCCTGGGCCGGTCGGCGACCAACAATCTCACGCATAGCACTTTCTGAAACCTTGCGCACCATGCTGTCAGGGTCGCGCACATTGAACAAAAATTCGCCGGGGTTTGCGACACTCCAGATAACCGAGAACTTCACGTCGACAATATTCTGGTCCGCAGATAGCATGAGACTGGTGCCGCGATTGGCTCCAAATGCGCCAATATTAACCTGGCGGTCAGCAGTCTTGGCAATCTCGATGGTCTCAATAGGCCAGAAGCGAAAGTGCAGTCCCTGTTCAGACAATTCCTGTTTTGGTTTGCCAAACAGCAATTCAGCACCAAGCTCATCCGGTTGAATTGTATATACGGACTGGTACAGCCAAAGCCCGACAGCAGCTGCGCCGATTAGCGCCGCCATCATCGGTGTGTT
Source organism: Aurantimonadaceae bacterium (assembly GCA_003232595.1). GTDB lineage: Bacteria > Pseudomonadota > Alphaproteobacteria > Rhizobiales > Rhizobiaceae > SZUA-100. The sequence continues at coordinate 642 of QIIJ01000538.1, forward strand.
GCCACCGCCGCCCGGCAATACCTGTTTTAACTTGTCCTGGCCCCGGCGCAAAATCTCCTCCAGATCAGGCGGTTGACCGCCGCCGCCGCCACCGCCTTGAGGCCCGCGTGGCCCCTGGCCCCATGGGCCCTGACCGCCGCCATTGCCGCCATTGCTGCCATTATTTCCGCCGCCTTGCCAGCCGCCGCCACCGCTCTGATTATTCCAGGGCATAAGTTTCCTCTCGCATGTCCATGGGAGCCATCGCAGCATCCCGGATTTGTGCATTTAGTTTCACGTGGGTTATAGGTATGAATGACCTTGCTTTCAACGACAAGTCATCAATTTGCAACTTAAATCTATGGTGAACAGGATAAATTGTCCATTGGGCAGCAAAATTTAGCGCCGATGGTAGATTTTATAGAGCGTGATGAACGAATCTTTCGGGCCTGCGGGGATCTGTATTTCATGAATTATCGCCCACAAATCGAGATCAATAGCCGGAAACCTCGTATCACCATGCGGACTGGCCATGACCTCAGTCACATAGAGGCGGTCTGCAATGCTGATTGACTGGCGATAAATCTCACCACCGCCGAGAATAAACACCTCGCGCGATCCGTTTTCCGCACCCCATTTCCGGGCAATTTCCAGCGCATCGTCCAGCGAATTGGCAGCCGTTGCGCCATCAAATTGCCTGTCAGGTGTTCTGCTAATAACAATGTTGTGACGACCGGGCAACGCACGGGGAAACCCGTCAAAAGTCTTGCGACCCATACCGGATTACCAAGGGTGATTTCCTTAAACCGCCTCATATCGGTGGATAACTTCCACGGCATGCCACTATCACGACCGATTACACCATTTTCAGCAACGGCGACGATTATGGATACCGGTAATGTCATTCAGCCAACAAATTTATCGTTGTTTCAAACGACGGTTAAGTCCGCTGAAACTGGATGTTACATTTTCTCTTGATGGAAGCCTGTTCGATTGCATCCATTTCGCCCTTCATACGGCTCAGTTCCGCGGTATTTTCGTCATTGCCGCCGACGAGGAAAGCAATGGGCCAGAAAACAACAATGGCAACGCCGGTTGCAACTGCGTCATCGGTTGCTT
>QIIJ01000355.1 GCA_003232595.1 Aurantimonadaceae bacterium
GAAAGACCGTAGGGTGTATCATTGGCAATCTCAATCGCTTCATCTTCGCTGTCAAACGGGATCATGGCCAATACCGGGCCGAAGACCTCCTCGCGCGCTATTGTCATGTCATTGTTGACACCTGCAAATATGGTGGGTTTGACAAAATAGCCGGTTTCAAAGCCCTCCGGCTTGCCGGGCCCGCCGGTCACAAGCTCAGCGCCTTCATCGATGGCTTTTTCAATCAGGCCCTGAACTTTGTTGAACTGGTTTTCAGAAACCAGCGGGCCAAGATGGCGGCCCTGTTGAGCAGGATCACCAACGCTGACTTTTGCAGCCGATGCCTTTGCAACCTCCACAGCCTTGTCATAGACAGAGGCTTCAACCAGCATACGCGTTGGCGCGTTGCAGGATTGGCCGGTATTATTGAAGCAGTGCATCACGCCGGTCTTGACCGCGCGTTCAATATCCGCATCAGCAAAAACAATGTTGGGTGATTTGCCGCCAAGTTCAAGCGCTACCCGCTTGATGGTTCCCGCAGCGTTTCTGGCAACCTCAGTGCCGGCCCGTGTGGAGCCGGTGAAGGAAACCATGTCAATATCCGGGTGACTGGCTATTGCTGCACCGACAGTTGGTCCATCGCCATTGACAAGATTAAATACCCCGGCCGGTACTTTGGCTTCTTCAACAAATTCAGCAAACAAAATGCCCGAAAGCGGGGCGATCTCTGATGGTTTCAACACCATCGTGCAGCCTGCTGCAAGGGCTGCACCAACCTTGAGCGCAACCTGGCTCATCGGCCAGTTCCACGGTGTGATCATACCGCATACGCCGACCGGCTCGTGGTGGATCTGGTATCGCTCATCACCCTCGCGCAACGGGTGCTCAAACTCAAATGTTTCAAGCGTTTTGACAAATGTGCGGATATGGGAAAGGCCCGCCGCTGCCTGAGCATTGGTTGCAAGGTCAATCGGCGCGCCCATTTCGGTCGAAATTGCCTGTGCCATTTCATCCATCCGTGCCTCATAGACATCGCCAAGCCGGGTCATCACATCAATCCGCTCTTCTTTTGAACTTAACTCCCATGTGACAAGGGCCGCTTTTGCTGCAGCAACCGCCTTGTCCACATCGGTCCGGGAACCAAGTGATATTGTGCTGACCTGTTTTTCAGTAGCAGGGTTGATGACAGCAAAATCATTGGGTTCAACCGGGTCGACCCATTCGCCATTGATGAAAAACTGTTGTGTCGCGGCCATGATTATCCTCGTTTGTCTGTTATCCGAATTCGGGTCAGGCTGATACAGTGCAAGGTTCGTGTCAAGCACAACATTGGGCGGAAAATCGTGGGGCTTGTCCTTACCGGTTACTCGTGCAAAATAACGCCTGATCCGGCGGTGAAAATATGACTGTCAGATTCCTTTGGTACAAGTGCTGGAACTGCCCATGAACCACGTTGCCACAGCTCAACACACAAACCACCGCGAGCGGGAAATTCTGGAACAAATCCGTCTGGCTGGCGGCGGTTGCCGGGTTCAATTTCTGGCCGAGCGATTGCGGGTGACCGAGGAAACAATTCGCCGCAACATCAAGTCTCTGGAGGCCGGTGGCCATGTCCGCAAGGTGCATGGCGGCGTCCATCTGATTGGCGTTCAAAATGAACAGACATTCCAGCAGCGCATGGGTGAAAACCCCGACGCTAAACGCCGCATTGCCGCTAAAGTTGCGGAAATGATAGAGGATGGCGACAGCTTGTTTCTCGATATCGGTTCCACTTCGGCATTTATCGCCATGGCATTGCAGAACCACAAAAACCTGTTTGTGGTAACCAACTCAATCACTGTTGCCCACACCCTTGCCACCCGAAACAACA
>QIIJ01000443.1 GCA_003232595.1 Aurantimonadaceae bacterium
TACCTGCCTTCCGATGAAGAGGTGAGAAAACTGCGCCCGGCTTCAAATTAGACCCACCTGGTGGATTTCGTTCATTTCCCCTCCTCCATTTAGAGGGAGGGGAAATAGCGGCAACAGCGAAGCTCCAACAAGCATGGGACACCGTCCATGGGCCTATTCATTGCACAACTTTTAACCGGCCTTGCCAATGCGGCTGCCCTGTTTCTGGTTGCTTCCGGCCTGTCGCTGATTTTTGGCGTCACCCGGATTGTTAATTTTGCCCACGGCTCGTTTTATATGCTGGGCGCATTTATCGGCTATTCAGTGATGCAGGTTCTGCCGGGTTCATTTGGATTCTGGACATCCATCCTGATTGCCGGAATTGCGGTCGGCATTGTCGGTGTAATCGTCGAAATTCTGGTGTTGCGCCCGGTCTATCGTGCACCTGAATTGTTTCAGCTTGTAGCAACCTTCGGCGTGATCCTGGTCATCCAGGATCTGGCGCTGATTACATGGACCTCGTGCGCCGGGGCTAAAGGGCATTGTTCGTATTCTGGGCGAGCCGGTGCCAAAATACGATTTGGCACTGATTGCCATTACCCCGTTTATTCTGTTTGCGCTTTGGTATCTGATTACCAAGACCCGCCTTGGCATTCTGGTACGGGCTGCCACCCAGGACCGCGAAATGGTGGCTGCACTTGGCGTCAACCAGTCCTGGCTTTTCACCGGTGTGTTCTTTCTTGGTGCCATGCTGGCCGGCCTTGGTGGTGCCCTGCAACTGCCCAAGGGTGGTGCAGATCTGTTGATGGATTTTAACATTCTGGCTGCCATCTTTGTGGTCGTGGTGATTGGCGGCATGGGCTCGCTTCCCGGTGCTTTCATTGCAGCGGTGCTGATTTCCGTGCTCAATGTTTTTGGCGTGCGCTACATTCCGCAGTCAACGCTTGTATTGATGTATGTGGTGATGGCGGTGGTGCTGATCATCAAACCTTACGGGCTTCTTGGCCGGGCCGAGGTTGCGGGCGAACATGGTCAGGTCGGCGAACCGGAGCAACCCATTGCACCGTTTAATCTGCGCGGCAGGCTGATTGTTGCAGCACTGCTTTTAGCCCTTGCACTTCTCCCCTTGTTCGGCAGTAAATTTGCATTGGTGCTGGCCATCGACATAATCATTGTTGCCCTGTTTGCCGCAAGCCTGCATTTTATCCTCGGACTTGGCGGGCTGGTCTCATTCGGACACGCTGCTTTTTTTGGTGGCGGTGCCTATGCAGCCGCGTTGATGGTTCACTATGCCGGTTCACCCATGGAACTGGCGATTGTGCTCGCACCGATGATTACGGGGCTTCTGGCCGTAATCATCGGCTGGTTCTGCATTCGTTTGACCGGGGTATATTTTGCCATGCTGACCCTCGCCTTTTCACAATTGCTGTGGTCACTGGTCTTCCAGTGGGGAGAGGTCACCGGCGGTGATGATGGCATGGTCTCGATCTGGCCGCCAAAATGGGCATCAGATACAACGGTGTTTTTCTACCTCACCATGGTGATTGGCATTGGTGGTATTCTGGTTTTACGTCATGCCGCCCATGCACCCTTTGGTTATGCCCTGCGCGCCACGCGTGATTCCGTCGGTCGGGCCGAGGCAACCGGCATCAATACCAAACGGGTGCAATTTATTGCTTTTACTTTTGCAGGCATGATGGCGGGGCTTGCCGGCACATTGTTTGTGTTTTCCAAGGGCAGCATATTTCCAACCGAGCTGGAAATCGCCAAATCCTTCGATGCTCATGGTGTTTCTTGGCGGGGTGAAAACCCTTGCCGGGCCGATCGTCGGCGCTTCCGCCCTTTCACTGATGCAGGACTTTCTCACCCGGTTTGAATACTGGCGTCTGGCGCTTGGATTGCTGATCATTTTTGTGGTTGTTCTGGCACCTGAAGGCATCGCCGGAACCAGCCGCAAGCTGGCTGCCAGAATAGGCCTGACCGACAAGGATGAGGTCTCGTGATGGCGACAACATTGCAGGTTGAAAACCTCAGCAAGTCCTTCGGCGGCATTCACGCGGTCAAGAATATGAATTTCCAAGTAAACGCCGGTGAGTTGCTGGCGTTGATTGGACCCAACGGCGCAGGCAAGACCACCTGCTTCAACATGCTGATGGGGCAAATACCACCCAATTCCGGCACGGTAAAACTTGAGGGCGAGGAGCTCATTGGCCTGCCGCCACGCGACATCTGGCGCAAGGGAGTGGGCCGCACATTCCAGATTACTGCAACCTACCCGTCAATGACTGTGATTGAAAATGTTCAAATGGCGATTTTATCCGATCACCACAAACTCTATGCCTTCCTGCCGCGCGCGCGCGCGCAATATCGCCAGTCGGCAATGGAGCTTCTTGCCCTGGTCGGTATGAAAGACCAGTCAGACCGGCCTGCTGCCATACTTGCCTATGGCGATTTAAAAAGACTGGAACTGGCCATTGCACTGGCCAACAATCCGCGCCTGCTTTTGATGGATGAACCGACCGCCGGCATGGCCCCGTCGGAGCGCATTTCATTGATGCAGTTGACCACTGATATTGTTGCAGAGCGCGGTATCTCGGTGCTCTTTACCGAACATGACATGGACGTGGTATTTGCCCATGCCCACAGGGTGCTGGTGCTCAATCGCGGCGAACTGATTGCCTCAGGCAGCGTTTCCCAGGTACGCGACGACCCCCATGTGCGCGAGGTTTATCTTGGCGGCGGCACGGTTTTTACCAACGATGCCGGGGGAAATTCCACCGATGCTTGAGCTTGACAAAGTCAACAGCTTTTACGGCAAGGCTCATATTCTCAATGATCTGAGTTTCAAAGTTGCCAAAGGTCATGTTGTTGCCCTGCTTGGCCGCAACGGGGCCGGCAAAACCACCACAATGAAATCAATCATGCAAATGGTGCGGCCACGTAGCGGCTCGATTACCCTCAACGGTAAAAACATCGCCAAATGGCCAACTCACCGGATTGCCAAATCCGGCATTGGTTACGTGCCGGAGGAACGCCGGATATTCACCGATCTCACAATTCTGGAAAACCTCGAAGT
>QIIJ01000245.1 GCA_003232595.1 Aurantimonadaceae bacterium
CAGCAGGGCCGGGCAGGGTTGAGCTGGATCTGGCCTATGGTGAGAGGGAGCGCGAGCGGTTTGATTTGTTTTATCCTTCAGGATCGCCCAAAGGCCTGTTTGTTTTTGTTCATGGCGGGTACTGGATGTTGTTTGACAAAAACTCCTGGAGCCATCTTGCCAATGGGGCTTTGCAGCAGGGGTGGGCGGTGGCGATACCGTCTTATTCACTCTGTCCTGGTGTGAAGATTGGTGGCATTACCATTCAGGTCGCCCGGGCGATTGAAGCCGCAGCGGGGCTGATTGAAGGACCGGTAGTTCTGGCCGGGCATTCTGCCGGTGGCCATCTGGTGTCACGCATGGGTTGTGAAAATTCGCCGTTGGATAGTGACGTGGCAGCGCGTATCAAACGGATAATTTCGATTTCCGGCGTGCATGATCTGCGCCCGCTTTTGCGGTTGAAACTGAATGAAACTCTGGGACTTGATGAAGTGCAGGCAGCGACCGAAAGTCCGGCATTATTGTCGCCACGTGAAGGCATAAAGATTGATTGTATTGTGGGTGGAGATGAGCGCCCGGAATTCATCCGGCAAAATGCATTACTGGCTAACGTGTGGACGGGGTTGGGCGTACAAACCAATGAGATTGTTGTTGCGAACAAGCATCATTTTAGTGTCATTGAGGAATTATCAGATGGTGATGATGGCTGGCTGGGCAGGTTGATCGAAGAAGTTTGAAAGCAAGTTGGCCTATTTGACCTGAATGCTGAAATTCAGTGTTTTTGACATGTTTCCAGAATCGTCCACACGGCTTGGCATGGTAAGTAACACGCTTGCTTTATCCATTCCGCGAAATCCGCGATTTGGTGTATATTTGAATCCAATGCCCTTCATCCTTTTGCCTTTGCAGGGGCCTTTTGTAAGCTTAAAACTGCCCTTTATTCCAACTATTTTGCCGTTTTTTTCGGACTTAATTTTAACTTTTGGCAATGCTGCTGCTGCGCAATTTTCAGAGTTATACAGAACATAGGAGTATATTATCGACGTTCGATTTGCTGCGGCCTTCGCATCAACGTTCTGGGCATTGGCTGTTTGTGAATAAGTGGATAAGAATGCGATAATCATTGCGTAAACAGTGCATTTTGTAATTTTCACAATTATTTCTCCGAAATACAGAATAAAGTGAAGGTATACATGGATACAATTTATGATTGCAAGGATTTTGTCCCGGAATAATTGTTTTTGCGCGAGTTGTGTTGAGGCCGTAAGTGTTCTGGAACGCGAAGCGGGCGCGAGGAAAAAATGGACCGGGTCCTCGGGCTTGACCCACTACTGTCCGGTTTAATTATATGGACAAGTTGCATGATATTGATTCTACTTGGTTTCAAGCGTTTGAGCGCGTTTTGAGACACGAAATGGAGATCGATATCATGCGGCATGAGAATAGCGTATTTCATCAAATTACCAAGCAGATTCCCTGGGGTCGTTTTGATCGCCTTGTGGATATACACAACGCCGATCACCGGGTGCGGCGGTTGAGCACGAAAAGTCATTTGATGGCGATGCTGTTTGGTCAATTTTCGGGTGCCTGCTCTCTGCGTGAAGTATCCCACGGTCTCTCAAGCCACGCTTCCTCACTTTATCACCTTGGCATTAAACCCGCTGCACGCTCCACTTTGAGTGATGCCAACACGTCGCGCTCTTATGCAGTTTTTGCAGAACTGTTTTGCGATATATCTGCTATGGCATCATCGGGCCTTCGCCGCCATATGCGCGATGTAACCTGCATTCTTGATGCAACACGCATAAGGTTGAGTGACTTGAGTGGCGACTGGGCGCGCTTTGGTGTTCACCACTCTGGCGTAAAAATACACATGGTCTATGGACTGGAAGGTGGCATGCCGCTTGTCGCTGATATTACGGCGGAAAGGGTCAATGACATTCTCCCTGCAAGGACACGCGAAATCGAGGCTGGAGCCACCTATGTCTTTGATTTAGCTTACTATGATTTTGCATGGTGGGCGAGGCTTGATCAACACGGATGCCGTTTTGTCAGCCGTTTAAAGAGCCATACGACACTGCGCAATATACGCCAAAACCAATTGTCAGATGACAAGAATATCCTTGATGATTGCTCAGGAACCCTGTCGCAACGTATGGCCAGATCCCGTAAAAATCCATTTACGGCACGCCTGCGCGAGATCAAGGTGAAGATTTCTACCGGCAAAACCATTCGCATTGTTACCAATGATCTTGAGGCACCTGCCGGTGAAATCGCAGAACTTTACAAGCAGCGCTGGCAGGTTGAATTATTCTTCAAATGGATCAAGCAAAACCTCAAGATCAAACGCTTTATGGGCACGTCGGAAAATGCAGTGCGTATCCAGATTTATGTGGCATTGATCGCATTCATGTTGGTGAAAATAGCACATCAAACAAACGTCGGGCTGGAAACAATCACCACCTTCATGCGCCTGATCCGCCTCAACCTGATGCAAAAAAGACCCATAAATGCGCTGGCTAAACCAATAACAAAACCACCGATAAATCAAAACCAATTGTGTTTTGGAGCGATCATATGATTAAACCGGACAGTAGTGGG
>QIIJ01000545.1 GCA_003232595.1 Aurantimonadaceae bacterium
TTGCGCCCTGTCCGGAGCGGTGAACCTTGACTATGGTGCTATCAATCATGGTATATTCAAAGTCGGCATCAGAGGCTAACACTTTGAACATGCGATAAAAAGCAACCGCATGCACCCATCTTCGGAACCGCTTGAACACGGAGTTCCATTTCCCCAACTCTTGAGGTAATTCACGCCATTGCACCCCTGTGCGGACAATCCACAAAAAGCCGGGGATCACGTCCAGTTTGGCACGGATCGCTCTTCTTTCCAAGGCAGAAAGATTCAATAATAGCCCACTGGGCATCGCTTAATACTCTTCGGGTCAAGGCTGCTCTCCTCATGTTTGCTGCCTTGAATCATAAATTAACCGATTTGTGAATCCTGAACGTCAACAAGCCCTAATTGTGCGATCAGTTCTTTCCAACCAGATATGGCTCAGTTGAGCTGTCTGTTCGTATTTGAAATGCTTTATGGATATTGCACTAAACCGCTACGCGGTAGGGGAGTTTGTGGATAGTTCGATCAACGGATCACATTCCGCCTTGCTGCTTTTTCATCTTCTTTGTCCGATGTTTTTGATAGTCAATGACAGCTGATGCAAACGGCAAGGAACGGCGTACCCGGACATGGGTCAGTGAGATGAAGATTGCATTTTGCGTTTCCTCGGGGTGGATTTGGCAGGTAATGCCACCCTCATCACCCGTGTAAATAATGTCCGAGACATTCTGCCGTGGCTTGACAATTATCGGAACTTGTTGCCCGGCAAGAAGGGCAACAACCTGAAGTGTCAAATCGACCTCAAATGGCAGCGCTGCTTTCAATGAAGCGATGAGCTGTTGGGTTTTCTCGGGCTTGTCCAGCAATGATACCTCCAGGAATTGCGTTCATCCATTTTAACCATCGGGCATATTCGAGGGAATATGGCTCTGTTGAGCCATATTATTATAGTCGCACAACGTTGATAAAACGAGCTTCAATGTCGATACCGGTATTTGCGCAGCACCCTGCTTGTTCAATTCATCAACCCCAAAAGCAAAAAGCGCTTCATTGAGCGCCTTGGCGATCTTTGTCATGAACCCGTTCTGATTGACCGGCCAATTAGCCAATGGCGGAACTTCAATGCCCGATAGCGGTTGGGACGGGCCGAACCATTGCGGATGACATTGATAAAGCCCCAATTGGCCAAACTGCTTAAGTTACGCCGCATCTGCCGATCCGTCTTGCCGCGCATTGCTGCCAGTGAGCCTTGTGAAGGAAAACACGAGGGGTCCTGCCAGGCAAAGGACAGCAACAGCATATGGGTAATACCAGCGGCGTTGGCTTTTAAACGATGTTGATGTGCTTGCGAGTAAAATACGAGCCGCCGCTTATGCGGCGCGCCTCGCAGGCCCGAGATTCAAAGGTTACCGCCGTTGGTATAACCTTGTCGCCATCGCTCAAATGTTTGGAATAAAACACCACCCGAGGCATCTGCACATAACCACGCAAGGTAATATCATCAGCATCCTTCAATCCCGGATCATATCGTTGCAGCATTGTTTTAAGTGGTTTCATAGAATATTGACGGATAAGCAACTGTACAAGATTGTCCGCACCGCACACCAATCCAGTAGCCCATCATTGTCCGCCAAATTATACCACAGCAATCACCCCAAAGGGCCAAAGCCAGTTGTGGATACCAACCAGCCCCACTGTGGATATCACCCCCAATCTGCCGCCCATCTGTCCCCAGGACAGGACACCCGAAAGGCATTCCTCTATTGTATTATATTCAATTACAATGATGATCCAAGCGTTCCCGGCGTAAACAATCGCCCAACCCAAATGTCACAATTTGTCCGCAGAGAATCCAACAAGGAAATGACAATTAAAGGGCGAGGATTTAGAAAATGCGGGATAGCCAAAAAACCTGCAAATCACAAAGATGCCCTTCCACAATATGGCTGATTTTGTCCTTTAATTGGATTCACAGCCAATGTAAATTGTGTGGCTTATGTCCTTTTACAATTGGTCTCCATGAAAACTGATCACCAGCCAACAAATCAACTCGCTCATATCACATCAAAATCATTATTGGTCAGGGACAGCCCTGCAGAAAGAGTTGCAAACTTTATGGCGCTGCCGGTGCCTGAACCGTCGAAATCATAAAACATATCTCCGTTTG
>QIIJ01000393.1 GCA_003232595.1 Aurantimonadaceae bacterium
CGAAAACAGCGGGCGCAGCAGTTCTATACCGCCATCCTTGGCAAGTCCGCCTGCGATCCAGAAAATATTGTCAAAACTGCCAAGCGCCGGTACAGCGGCCTCTGCATTGGTTGCCTTGGAATCGTTGACAAACAGAACATCACCCAGATGGCCCACCGGCTCCATCCGGTGCACCAGCCCGCCGAAGGACAAAAGGCCATCAATGATTTCCTCATCCTCAAGTCCGACCGCCCGACAAGTGGCAATAGCAGCTGCTGCATTCTGGCCATTGTGAGCGCCACGCAGGGCATTGATCCCGTCAATATCGATAATTTCGCCGGGTTCTCCTGCCGAGAACAACTTCGCTGAAAGTTGTTTGTCACCGGATATTGGCATCACATTGTGGCCCGAGTTCCGAAGTGCCTCGGCAATTCCAGCGCTGCGTTCATCATCCATGCCAACAATTGCAAGACCTGAATTCTCAACCAGCTGCCGCTTGATTTTCGTATATGCATCCATCGTACCATGGCGATCAAGATGATCGGGTGAAAGATTGAGCAGAATGCCTACATCAGGATCAAGACCAGGTGCCAGATCGATCTGGTAGGACGAGCATTCCACCACATAGAACCGCTCGTTGTTTAATGGTTCCAGTGACAATACGGCCGTGCCGATATTGCCCCCCATCTGAACATCGCGCCCGGCATTATGGGCAATCAGCGCGGTGGTGGTCGACTTTCCGTTAGTGCCGGTAATGGCGATAAATGGCGCATCGGGTGCCTGCGCCCGGCGTTCACGGGCAAACAGTTCAATGTCGCCAATTATCGGTATATTGGCAGCACGGGCAAGTTCCACGCTCCAATGCGGTTTTGGGTGGGTCAGCGGCACACCCGGTGCAAGAACAAGGGCATCAAATCCAGCAAAATCAAGCTTTCGCAGATCGGCCGTGTCAACACCTGCAGCGCGCGCCTTTTCAACGCCTGCAGGATTATCGTCAAAGGCGATTACCGAACAACTTCCGGCAATCAGCGCTTCAGCCGTTGCAAGGCCGGAACCGCCCAACCCGAACAGGGCGACTTTTTTGCCTTTATAGGTGGTCAGTTCAATCAATTCGCACCTACCGCAATTTCAGGGTTGCAAGACCAAGCAGAGCAAGCATGAAAGAGATGATCCAGAAGCGGATAACCACCTGGCTTTCGGTCCAGCCAAGTTGTTCGAAATGATGATGAATGGGGGCCATCTTGAACACCCGCTTGCCGGTCAGTTTGAACGAGGCCACCTGGATAATTACCGAAAGAGCCTCAAGCACAAACAGCCCGCCGATAATGCCCAAAACTATTTCGTGTTTGGTGGCAACGGCAACAGTTCCCAACATGCCGCCCAACGCAAGTGAACCGGTATCACCCATAAATATTGCCGCAGGCGGGGCATTAAACCACAAGAACCCAAGCCCCGCCCCGATTATAGCACCGCATATCACCGCCAGTTCGCCGGTACCAAGCACAAAGTGTATTTGCAGATAATCGGCAAAGACCACGTTGCCGGAAAGATAAGCAATCAGACCGAAGGAACCTGCGGCAATCATCACAGGGACAATTGCCAGTCCGTCAAGCCCGTCGGTGAGGTTGACCGCATTACCTGCACCGACAATCACAAAAGCACCGAAGGCTATGTAAAATATTCCAAGGTCAATCAGGAAGGATTTAAAAAACGGGAATGTCAGGGATGAGGAAAACGGCGGGTCACCGACACCCATAATGATATAAACGGCAAGGCCGGCAATAATCGCCTCAATGCCCAGCCGTGCCTTGCCCGAAAATCCCTTATTGCTGGCCGACGTAACTTTAAGATAGTCATCATAAAACCCGATCGCCCCGAATGACAGGGTCACCATCATCACCACCCATACATAAATATTGCTGAGATTGGCCCAGAGCAGCGTGGAAACGATAGCTCCGGAAAGGATCATCA
>QIIJ01000198.1 GCA_003232595.1 Aurantimonadaceae bacterium
CTGTGGCAGGCCGACCTGATCCTCAAATCCCAGAACCTGTTCGCGAAACTTGCACATCTGGCAGTTCATCAGGTTTTGACCTTCAAGAATCTCGTCAACACGATCGCCAAATGTCTCGATGACCAATGGATGGTCGTTGAGATAGGGTGCCTTGATAAACTGGATATCGCGGTAGCGGGCCGCGACAATGTCGCTGTAGGAATAAATTCGCTTTACCAGTACACCGGTGAACAAAAAATATGGAAAGACAACAATCCGCTGGTACCCAAGTTTTGCCGCATGTTCGAGGCCCGGTTCGACCAGAGGAAAGGTTACGCCGGAATAGCAGGTTTCTCCCCAGCCAAACCCAAGCCCTTCCCATATCATCCGCATGACCTTTGTCACGTTGGAATTTGCGTCCGGATCAGATGCGCCGCGCCCGACTACCATCAGCAATGTATCTTCCGGCGCAATAATACCGTATTCCAAATCAGCTTTGTCTATTGCCTCCATCACCCGCGCACCGGCTGCGCGGATCATTTTCAAATCCACACCCAGTTCCCGGCCATAGATAATTTCCATGTCGGGATTTTTGGCCTGATAGGTATTGAGGACCGAAGGAATGTCGTTTTTGGCATGGCCGGCGGCAAACAACATACCGGGCACAGCCAAAACTTTTGTAACGCCCTTGGCCCGCAACTTGTCCAGCCCGTGCGATATCACCGGATTGCAGAATTCCAGATAGCCGTATTCAACCGGCAGTTCAGGGAATTTTGCCTTAAGTCCTTCGGCGACTTTTGCAAATTCCTTCATCGCATTCTGATTGCGGCTGCCGTGGCCGCAGACCATGATGCCCAGCTTGTCTTTTAATGTTGCCATTTTCTGTGCTCCGGTGTCCTGTTACAAATCGAGGCACCGGAGCAGGTGACCTTTGACCAGGTGACCGCTTCGCTGTGACAGCTCCAGACTTGGCTCCCTGGATGGGTCAGCCGCACCGGAATTTTTTTCAGCCCTTTCAGAAAATGGGGCACCGTCGATTTTGCGCCACCCTATGGGGCAATACAGGTCGCGTCAAACACAAATGCGGCATTGTCCGGTGAATGGACGACTCAGGTTGGGCAGGCCTGTTATTTTGGCGCAAAGGCATCCATCATGGAGAGACCAAGTGTTTCAGCAGTTTTCTGGATCAACAGGGATTCTCGCGGATCAAGCACATAATCGGCCTCGGCAATTTGAACAAGTCGACGCAACAACGTTCTTCTTCGATCGATGTCCATGTCAACAAACATCAATGCAGCGTTTTCAGCAGTTGTTTCATAGCCGAATTCGGACAGGAACTTGACTACCTCAGGAATGTCTTCTTTGGAAATTCCGCACCGGGGTGGCGCAAATCAGTTTGAATTTTTCAATTTCTTCAGGTTTCATTTTTCCGTCTGCAAACATCATGCGGACCAGCAAAATCAGCTCCGCCGTCAGAAATTCGTCTTCAGCAACCCGCTGCACGGATTTTTCGCGGGCAATTACGGCTCGAATAGTATCAAGAATTGCCACTTTATTCCCCCGCAACAGCTTCCCGCTCAAATGGCACTCGTAACAATTCAGCGATATTTTTGATCAATCCTGCTTCCAGCGGATGGCATACACCATCTGAACGCGCAAGTATTGTGAGTTGCGCAACTATTT
>QIIJ01000034.1 GCA_003232595.1 Aurantimonadaceae bacterium
TGAACCCCAGAAGTGCACGGGTTATTGCACTCGAAAAGCCCAGCGAGCGGGAAAAGAGTCAATGGTTTTTTCAACGTTATATCAACCATTTGCCGTCGGCGGGCGAAATGGTGTTGTTTGACCGTTCGTGGTACAATCGTGCCGGCGTTGAGCGGGTAATGAATTTCTGCACTCCGAATGATTACCTTGAGTTCATGCGCTCCTGCCCGGAATTTGAACGTATCATAACCCGTAGTGGTATCAGGCTCTACAAGTACTGGTTTTCAGTCACCCGTGATGAGCAGCGCAGTCGTTTCAAGTCGCGCGAGGTTGACCCGCTCAAGCAGTGGAAATTATCACCTGTAGATCGGGCCTCACTTAATAAATGGAATGATTATACCGAAGCCAAGGTGTTTTTCTATACCAACACGGCAGACGCGCCCTGGACCATTGTTAAATCCGACGATAAAAAACGGGCACGCATCAACACAATGCAGCATTTTCTGGCTTCACTTCCCTATACGGATAAAAACTATGAGGTGGTGAACGGGCCGGATCCGCTGATTGTAGGCTCCAGCGCCGATGTGATTGGCAACAGCGATCACATTCTTGGAAGCTCGCTCCACCCGGACCAGCGGCGCAAGGGCAAAGGATAATTGCACTGCACTAAAATCCAACGCCATGAGAAATATCAATGGAAAAAATCGTTCGAATAGAATTGGTCGCATACGGTTTTAGTGTTGAAAATCTGTCTCTTGGCAACCACGCCGCGATTGGTGTTTCCAATTATATCTATGAAAAGGGCGGAAGGTTGCCGGTGACCCGCTATGTGGTCAAAATTCTTTCCTCGTCGGGAACATGTGGTGAATACGCCCTGAACTGGGGATCAACGCCAGCTACCTTTGCTCAGATGATAATGGCAGCGCCGCATCTTCTGGGTCGTGATCCGAACACCCGCGAAGAGATTTATGATGATCTGAAGCGTGATTTGAGGGCCTATGACCGCATGGGCACGGGCCCGCTGGATATTGCCCTTTGGGATTGGGCCGGCAAAAAATATGGCACGTCGGTTTCAGCGCTGTTGGGCGGCTATCGCAGACGCATTCCAGCCTATGCCTCGACCCATCACGGGCAGGAAAACGGCGGCGGCCTCGATGATCCAGGCGCATTTGCAGAATTTGCTGTTCAGTGCCGGGAACAGGGCATCGGCGGGTTCAAGTTGCACGGGTGGCACAATGGTGATGTTAAGCGGGAAATTGCTGCAGCCCTTGCAGTGCGGGCAACTGTTGGCAGCGATATGGATTTGATGAATGACCCGGCATGCCAGTTGCGTACCTGGGGGGATGCCCTGAAACTTGGCCGGGCGCTCGATGAGGCAGGTTATTTCTGGTATGAGGATCCCTACCGCGATGGTGGTGCTGCGGTTACCGGCCACAAAAGGCTGCGCGAAAAACTTTCAACCCCTTTGATGCTGACTGAGCATGTTCGCGGGGTTGAAGCGACTGCGAACTTTATACTCGCTGGTGCTACTGATCTCGTGCATATCGATCCTGAATATGACGGCGGTATTACCGGGGCACGCAAGATTGCTCATTTCTGCGAGGCGCTTGGACTGGATGTGCAGTGCCATGCCTGCGGCCCGGCCCAACGTGCGCTGATATCGTCATGAGATGGCGCTGGTTGGGCCGGGGATGCAAAACCTTGTCGCGCCGGTTTATGCATGCGGATATCTTGATCAACTGGAGGTCATCGATCGAGACGGTTGTGTTGTGGTTCCAGACGGGCCTGGTCTCGGGGTGGAACTGGATTGGGACTACATCAATAGCCACAAAACTGACGAGAAGATATTTGTGCTGGACGGGTGAGGCCAAATACTG
>QIIJ01000341.1 GCA_003232595.1 Aurantimonadaceae bacterium
TAGCTGTAATTATCCCCAGATGGAGAATGGCTGCACGCCCGGTAAATATCTGGGTAAACCCCCACGCAAGCACCACCAGCACAAAATAGAGAAAGATCATCAATCGGGTATTGTCGGAACCAAAAGAAGATTTGCAGACAAAATCATAGATAATCCAGCCCAGGACAATCGATGCAAGTGAGATCAGTATCGCAACCCATGGCGAGACATCAAAAACCGTCGGGTCGATCAGGTAAAGATCAGCACCCGCATAATAGACGATGATCATCAGGCCAAAACCCGAGAGCCAGGTGGCATAACTTTCCCATTTGAACCAGGTCAAATCGCGGGCGCCACGAGATATTTCTGGATGTGGTAAAACCCGCCGCCATGAACCTGCCATTCTTCTCCATAGGCACCTTCGGGCAGCCGGTCATTCTTGCGCAGGCCAAGATCAAGGGCAATGAAATAAAATGATGAACCAATCCACGCAATCGCCGTGATAACATGCAGCCAGCGTGCAGCAAAACCTGCCCAGTCCCACATTATCGCGAATTCGTACATTTCACTTCTCCCCGTTCCAGAAAGTCTTGCACACACCGGGTGCTTTGGAAGCTGTAATTGAATCACAGACTTTCAATAAAACCAATAGAATGATAACCCGCTGTTATCAACCAGCGCAAACTGTTGCACCAAAGGGAAGTTTCAATGAGCAACCGCAACTATTACGCACCCCGCGGCGGATTGCCGGGTCAAAGGGAAATTACAGCTGATCGCGCTGTATTCACAGAAGCCTATGCAATCATCCCGAAAGGGGCGATGCGCGATATTGTGACCAGCAATCTGCCGCACTGGGAGGACACACGCCTGTGGATTATCGCCCGTCCGCTTTCAGGATTTGCCGAAACCTTTTCGCAATATATCATGGAAGTGGCGCCGGGTGGTGGTTCTGACCGACCTGAAGCCGATGTCGAAGCTGAAGCGGTTCTCTTTATCGTCGAAGGTGAATTGACGGTGACTCTGGATGGAGAACTTCATCTCATGCAGCCGGGTGGTTATGCTTTCATCCCGCCAGGCAGCAACTGGCAGGTGGCCAACAACAGCGGTAATCCGGTGCGTTTCCACTGGATACGAAAAGCCTATGAGCCGGTTGACGGGATTGATGTTCCGCAAGCATTTTTTACCAATGAAAAGGAAATAGAGCCGATTGCCATGCCGGATACTGAGGGAAAATGGGCAACAACCCGATTTGTGGAAAGTGATGATGTGCGACACGACATGCATGTCAACATCGTCACGTTCAAACCCGGCGGCACAATTCCGTTTGCTGAAACCCATGTGATGGAGCATGGGCTTTATGTGCTTCAGGGCAAGGCGGTTTATCGGCTTAATCAGGATTGGGTGGAAGTGGAAGCCGGTGATTTCATGTGGCTGCGCGCGTTCTGCCCCCAGGCCTGTTATGCCGGGGGGCCGGACGATTTCCGCTATCTGCTTTACAAGGATGTCAACCGGCAGATGAAGCTGAAACTGTGATATCACCCTTCGACAATCAAATAAGGTTCTTCGAAGAAATATTC
>QIIJ01000535.1 GCA_003232595.1 Aurantimonadaceae bacterium
GGCCAAGAAAATCGCTCGAAAAACCATTGCTGCAAAGCCCGCCAGAAAAATCAGCCACCGGCAGAATCTAAGCTGTCCTTAGTGTCTGACTCGAAAGTCACCCACCGGTGACTTTCTGACACCAAGCCAGCCCGCTCCCCAAATGCGACCTTGGCCCAACCACCCGATAACGGTACCCTGTGGGGTGGTTGGGCCGGGGGAGCGGGCTGGCTTGGGACTTTTTCGAAACAGGCTCTTACTCTGGCGGTCAGTTATCTACCTTGTCGTCCTTGGGAACACTGATGATATCTGAAACATCGTCATCCTCGTCATCATCCTCGAGAAACGGTCCGTCTGTTTCATCGTCATCGTCTTCGACAGCCACATCGGGAATATCCTCCGGGATATCCTCTCCGTCGACCGTTTCACCGTCATCGTCGTCGGCATCTTCCAGAGAAATTGTATCAGGGTCGGCAACGGCCTCACTCACGACCGTTTTCGCAGCCTCTTTCTGGGGTTTGGGTTCGGCTTTTGGTTCCGGCTTGGTCTGGGCAACCAGCTCAAACACCGCGCTGCATTTGGGGCAGACGATGGGAACCTTGTTCAAATCATAATATTTTGTTTCGCAGGAAAGGCAGCGCCTTTTTTCACCTAGTTCTGGTTTGGCCACAATTGGTGCCTTTCGCTTGATTGCCCGTATTGGATTGAATTCTGTCTTCACCGGAAAATGTCTGGCGAACCAGATAGCGGTGTTGTGATGAGGTGTCAAAACCATTTTGGCGCAAGAGTCAACCATTTGATGAAATGCGGCGGCGGCGATAGATTTTGAGCGTTAAAACTCATCAGTTATGCCAGGTATATCGCGGATATTGACCCTAACCTCTTGTGAACCGGATACTCTTGCGTGTAATCAACCGGGGCAAAACAATATTCCCGGACTTGGCATCAATTTCATGACACATGGCGAGACAAAAGTTCCTGCAATGGCCAGGCCTTCATCCGGACTGTCTGGCTTAATCACTGTGCCGGGCGATAAATCCATTTCCCACCGTTCGCTGCTTTTGGGTGCTGTTGCCAGTGGAGAGACACGAATTTCCGGCCTGCTTGAGGGCGACGACGTTCTTAATACCGCAAAGGCCGTTGCAGCTCTTGGCGCAACTGTATCGCGCGATGGGGACGACTGGCTGGTGCAAGGGGTTGGCAATGGTGCGTTGCTTGAACCGGAGGCTCCGCTTGATTTTGGCAATGCCGGTACCGGTGTGCGTCTCGCCATGGGGCTGGTCGCGCCATACGATTTTGCAACCACATTTGTTGGCGATGCTTCGCTTTCATCGCGACCGATGGGGCGTATTCTCAAGCGGGAAATGGGGCTCCAGGTGGAGCAGGGCGCATCAGGCATTGTTGATCAGCTGCCACTGACCATCAAAGGTGCCCGTCATATGGCGCCGATCACCTACCGGGTTCCAATGCCTTCGGCCCAGGTAAAATCCGCCGTGCTGCTGGCCGGGCTGAATGTGCCGGGTATCACCACCGTGATTGAACCGGTTATGACCCGTGATCACACCGAACGGATGCTTGCAGGCTTTGGCGCGGAAATCGATATCTCCACAGATGCGGATGGCACCCGTCATATTTCACTGACAGGGCAGGGGGAATTGAGCGGGCAGGCGATCACGGTGCCAGGCGACCCCTCTTCGGCCGGTTTTGCGGTGGTAGCCGGGCTTATTGTTGCCAATTCCGATGTAACAAT
>QIIJ01000613.1 GCA_003232595.1 Aurantimonadaceae bacterium
GACCGGGTTTACCGCAATATGATTGTTCATATTCACAATCTGGGTTTGACGGCAGATCACAAATTCAAGCGCCTTTATGTCTCCTACAGTGCATTCATGATCGGGTTGGTGATAAGTGTTCTACTGCTGCTGGTTGTTGTCGGTAGCTCTGTTATAACGGGAGCTTGAACCGGTGCCTGAGCCAGCAACAATTGTTACGATTTTGAGCAGATTGTTGATCGGCACGGCACTGGCTGTTTGTCTGGTAATAATACCAAATAGTTTTGCCTCAGAAAATTTAAACCGGAAAATCAAACGGGAAAATTTCAATACTGTTTTTGAGCCATCTGGCGTTGTTCAGTTGCCGGACGGTCGTGTGGTTATTGTCGAAGACCGCAGGCGCAGGCCGGTAAGTATAGTTGAATTGGACAGCCAACAAAAATTCTCCAAAGCGCCGCTTCGAACAGGATCACTGTTTTCAGCATTTACCGAGGGCTTTAACAGAGGCTCGCTTGAGGACCTGGAAGCCATTGACGCAGATGATCAAGGTTATGTCTATGCGGTCACATCCCATTCGCGAAATGCCATGGGCGCGCGTGTTCCAGCCAGGGAAAAACTTGTTCGTTTCAGAATCGACAAACAAAGGATCGTTGAACGTCAGGCGGTTTTGGGAATTCTGGATACAGTGGCCCGGATAAGCACCAAGATTGAAGCGGCCACAAACGTTCTCAGCGTCAAGGACAAAAATGGGTTTAATATTGAAGGAATGAGCTTCAACCGGGAAAAAGACAAATTGCTGTTCGGGCTTCGCAGCCCGGTTATCGATGGCAAAGGCGTGATACTGGTGATGGAAAATCCGCAGGCAGCATTTGAAAACAATGAACCACCAAATTTTTTTAAAAAACCAATCTATCTTGATCTCGACAAAGGCGGCATTCGCTCGATTGCCTTTGATCCTGAGCTTGACGGATATCTGTTAATTTCCCGGCGGGAAAAGAAGGGCAGGAAATTCAAACTTTGGTTCTGGAGCGGTCATGAAGCCGATAAGCCGCGCCGCATTCGCATCAAAAGCAAAGTCAAACTGTCAAAAGCTGAAGGCATAACACCGGTGCGCATCAAAGGTAAAAATAAATTCCTGATTGTATTCGACACCGGCAGCAGGCCGCTCGGCAAGGACGGGAAATACCTGTTGTTGGACTATGACCAGATCAAGATCGATCCCGTTGCGGCATTTGAATGATGCTAACGAGAAAGGCCAACGCCCTTGGTATAAACCCGCTCAGATCTGCCTAAAATGCATCATCATAGGCTCGTTTGTCGATTTGACAGGCAAGCAGTGTAAATGTATCTTGTATGCGGCAGTAAGTTCGTTTTCGAGTGTCCTGGTATCGGTTATATCACGCCCTTCGCCACCAAGTGATTCTGCCAGCGCGAGAAAATTTGTTGCGCCAAAATCAACGCCCAGATTGTTAAACTGCAACCGGCGCTGCTTCAATTCGATCAGGGCAAGCGACTGGTCAACCAATACCATCACGGCAATCGGAAGTTTGAGATCACGTAAGGTGGCAAGCTCGCCCATCACCATTTCCAGACCGGCATCACCCATGACCGAAAGAACCGGAATGTCGGGCCTGGCAATCTTGTGGCCAATCGCCAGCGGCAGAGAGACCCCCATGGTGCAAAGAGCGGACGATTGCAGCATACTTCGCGGAGTTGGACATTTCCACATTTGGGACAACAATATGCGATGCGCGCCGCTGTCAGCGGTGAGCACTGTGTTTTCGGGGCTGGCCCGACGGGCTGC
>QIIJ01000003.1 GCA_003232595.1 Aurantimonadaceae bacterium
ATGGTGCAATTCTCCCGATCATTTTGACCAATTGTTGCGCAGCAGCCATCACATGAGTCAAGCTCGGGAAAGAAAAGTAGTGCAAATTATTCAATGGCCAGTTCACTACCAATTGGCATCATGGCCTATGGCATCGTGTTATTGGCACAGTTTACAGGATGGTCAGGGGCAGGCAATCAGCCATCGTCAATGCAGGAATTTACCCGGCACAGCAGGAAAGCTTGTTAACGTCCATATCAAATGTTTGCGCAGCCAGCTTCAGTCCCTCGACTGTTGTCAGGTATGGAAATATCATCGAACCCAATTCTTCATAGGTCATGCCCGCCCTGATTGCTATTGCCGCCGTTTGAATGCTGTCGGCTCCTTCTGGTGCCAGAATGTGCGCCCCAAGCAGTTTTTTGGTTTTGGCATCGCCAATAAGTTTGAACAGCCCTCTTGTGTCACGTGCTGCAAGCGCGCGTGGTACGTTGTCGAGCGTCAGAACTGATGTTTTTACGTCAAAACCTGCTACCCGTGCCTGCTCTTCAGTCAACCCGACACTTGCCACCTGAGGATCAGTGAACACAACCGCCGGCATAACGCTGTTGTCATAGGAAAGAGAATTACCGTTCATGGCATTCTTTGCGGCAATTTTCGCCCCATAGGCGGCCATATAGACAAACTGGTCGCTACCGGTTACATCACCGGCCGCATAAACGCACGCCGTCGCGGCTTGTGCGCATTTGCGCGTCGATCCTGATACCCTGATTGGCCAAAATTTCGATGCCCGCTGACAAAAGGTTCAATTGCCCGGTATTGGGTGTACGGCCGGATGCAATCATCACTTTTTCAGCCCCGATTACTCTTGCTTTACCATTGTCCTTCACATGCAGATTTATGCTGCCGTTGACATCTTCAATTCGATCATAGGTTATACCGCTGGCAGTAGAAATTCCTTCATCAGCAAAATATCCGGTCAACGCCTTGCTGATTTCCGGTTCAGCCTCCGGCAACAATCCGCGACGACTGACCAGGGTCACGTCAACACCAGCCCTTGCAAAAATCTGTGCAATTTCAGCACCAATATAACCCGCACCAATAATTATCAGCGACCGGGGCAGAGTTTCCAGTTCAAGCGCTGTGGTGCTGGTCAAGTAGGGCACATCTGCTATGCCGCTAATTGAGGGCAACGCCGGTCGTGTTCCCGTGGCAATGATGACTTTTTCAGCATTGATGGTTTTTCCATCAACCTGCAACACTCCGCCTTTGCCAAACGACGCCTGCCCCTCGATATAGGCAACCGAATTATATTCAGGCAACAGATCACTGTATTTAGCCTTGCGCAGATCATCAACCAACGCCTGTTTTTGCTGAACAACGGCTTTCCAGTCATCAACCCGCGCTGTTGCTTCAATCCCGTTAAACCGCCCGGCATTGTGAGCAATATGAAGTGTTTCAGCCGCACGGATCAGGGCTTTGGATGGCACGCAACCTACATTGACACAGGTGCCGCCAATCGTTCCATACCCGATGAGAGCAACCTGCGCGCCTTCATCAGCAGCCGTTATCGCTGCAGAAAAACCTGCCGACCCGGCGCCAATCACAGCAATATCAAATTGGCCAACTAAGGTCTTATCATTATTACGAATATCTCTCATCTTGCTCTCTCAATAGATGTATCAGGCATTCTGGGTATTTGCCGACCGTAAATAAAGCGCATAGACCGCGACCAATCCGACTGCCGCAAGTGAAATGCGTATCGCATACCGGAATTCCAGCCAGATCAGGGCGGTTGAAAATACCACAACCAGTGCTGCAATTATCATGTTGGGTGATTTGCCCGGACTTCCGGCGCGCTTGTACAACGCCAGCGCAACAATTCCCAAAGAAGCAAACATCACAGGAAAGACCACATAATCTATTCCACCAATCAGCCCTGAAAGCC
>QIIJ01000530.1 GCA_003232595.1 Aurantimonadaceae bacterium
GGCATGAGCAATTCGGAACGGCGGGTGATATTTTGGGGCTGGATATTCATTTGTTTGGCCTGTCAGTCAAATATTTGTTTCTTTTTGGAGATGTTAGGTCAGGTGCCTTATTTCCTTCTCCCCTTGTGGGAGAAGGTGGGCATTGCGAAGCAGTGGTCGGATGAGGGGTCACTAAACCTTCCCCAATCACATTTCATTTATGTTCGCCGCTCATAACCCCTCATCCGTCCGCTGCGCGGCCACCTTCTCCCACAAGGGGAGAAGGAAGACTTGAACCTATGCCGCTGATAATCGCGCCATCACCTCATCATCAATCTCGAAATTTGAATAGACATTCTGCACGTCATCATCGTCTTCAAGTGCATCAATGAGTTTCATCAGGGTTGCGGCCTTGTCTTCGCCGACGGGAACCGTGTTTTGTGGTTTCCATGAGGGATTGACCGATTCTGCTTCGCCAAGTGCCGCTTCCAGCGCTGATGCCACATCGCCCAATTCTTCAAAGGCGCAAATAAGTGTGTGGCCTTCTTCGTCGGATGATACATCCTCAGCACCCGCTTCAATGGCCGCTTCCATCATCGTATCCTCATCACCCGCATCTGCTTTGTAGCGAATTTCTCCCACCCGGTCGAACATAAAACCAACCGAGCCGGTTTCGCCCAACTGACCGCCGTTTTTGGTGAAACAGGCGCGTACATTGCCTGCGGTGCGATTGTTGTTGTCCGAAAGCGCTTCGACAATGACTGCAACCCCGCCGGGGCCATAACCCTCGTAGCGGATTTCAACCCTTGTTGACGGCACGCTGGATGTTGTCTTTCGGCATCGATTGACCACGGGCATTCTGGATCGCCAGGCGCAATCGCGGATTGCCGTCAGGGTCCGGTCCGCCCATCTTGGAGGCCACGGTTATTTCCTTGGATAGTTTGGCAAACATCTTTGATCGCACTGCATCCTGCCGCCCTTTGCGGTGCATGATATTCTTGAATTTGGAATGGCCGGCCATATTTTACAACTCAACGATAATTTTCTGCGGTGGAATTTCAGATTGCTTATAGAAAGAACCATAGCAGGCGTCCAGTGATAGAAGTCGGCAGCACAATTCCAAAGGAAAATAACTTAAATTGCGGGCTTCAATTTTCCCGTTTCATTTTTTCGCCGATTTGCGCTAATAGTCTGCAAATAAACAGGGGCAGGCGGATAAGGATCGGTGATCCGGTACCGCCTCACCAGTAATTCCGGAGGCAATGCCAGGTGGCGCGTGAGTTTGATCCCCATAAATTATCCAGCCCGAGAGTGTTTCTCTTGAGCATGATAATTTTCATCATCATTATCGGTTTTCTGGCGATGATATTGTACCGGCAACTGGCGAGCGCCTTTGCCACCAATCCGGGGCTCAACGGGCTGATCATCGGGGTGCTGGTGGTTGGCATGCTGTTGGCCTTCATGCAGATAATCCGCATCATGCCGGAAATTTCCTGGGTAAATTCCTTCCGTCGCGGTGAAATCGACTTCGATGTGGGAAGGCAACCTGTATTGCTGGCACCGATGGCAGCTTTGCTGGGTGAACAGCGCGAAGGAGTGTCGATATCGACCGGATCAATGCAGTCGATACTTGATTCGATTGGCAATCGGCTCGATGAATCACGTGAAATCTCGCGTTACCTGATTGGCCTTCTGGTTTTTCTTGGGCTATTGGGCACATTCTGGGGCCTGCTCGCCACAATCGGCTCAATTGGTGATACAATCCAGGGACTTGACCCGGCATCGGGCGATACAGCCGATGTGCTGGATTCGCTCAAAAGCGGCCTTAAAGCACCTCTGGATGGCATGGGCACGGCGTTTTCATCATCTCTTTTTGGCCTTGCCGGGTCACTTGTGCTGGGTTTTCTCGATCTGCAATCCGGCCAGGCACAAAACCGGTTTTATACCGAACTTGAAAACTGGCTTTCTTCAGTTGCAGCCGTTGACGGCGACTTTTC
>QIIJ01000615.1 GCA_003232595.1 Aurantimonadaceae bacterium
ACGCCGGAGTTTTCATATCCGCTTCGAGCGAGCCGTCCATCATCACCGAGGTAAAACCGTGCCGGATGGCGGACATGCAGGTCTGTTCATTATTACCGTGGTCCTGATGCATGCAGACCGGGATTGAGGGATACATCTCAACAAGCGCCTGCACTATATGGCGCAACATGATGTCGCCCGCATAGGAACGCGCGCCGCGTGAAGCCTGCATAATGACGGGCGCATCACATTTTGACGCCGCCTTCATGATCGCAAGGCCCTGTTCCATGTTATTGATATTGAATGCAGGCACGCCATAGGTATATTCAGCAGCGTGGTCGAGCAACTGTCGAAGAGTTATAAGTGCCATTATGCGGCCTCCGTGTTTGATTGATTTTCAAGTGCAGCAATGCCGGGCAGTTCACGCCCCTCAAGCCATTCAAGGAATGCCCCGCCTGCAGTTGAAAGATAGGTGAAGTTTTCAGACGCCCCGGCGGCGTTGAGCGCCGCTGCCGTATCACCGCCCCCGGCTACTGTAATAAGTTTTCCGGCAACCGTCAGATCGGCTGCAGCCTTTGCAACAGCGAATGTGCCATGGCCAAAGGGCTCGACATTCCACAACAGTGTTTTACACTCAGACAAGGCTGCGATAATTGCAGCTTCCGATTGAGGGCCGACATCGAGCGCCATGGCGTCATCAGGAATGGCGTCGATCGCTACAACCTGGTTTTCAGCACCGGCAGAAAATTCCTTTGCAACCACCACATCAACCGGCAGGATCAATTCACAATTATTGGCCCTGGCTGCATCCATGATGCCCCTGGCCGTATCAAGCGCATCCATTTCGCAGAGAGACTTGCCAACCGAATAGCCAAGGGCTGCCAGAAACGTATTGGCCATGCCGCCGCCAATGATCAGCTTGTCCATCTTGGGCACCAGAAATTCCAACACACCTATTTTGGATGAAACCTTGGCCCCACCGACAAGGGCTGCAACCGGTTTTTCCGGTGTCGTGAGTGCTGCTGAAAGCGCATTGATTTCAGCCATCAGCGACGGGCCGGCATAAGACGGCAGTTTTCTGGTAATCGCATGTGTTGAGGCATGGGCGCGATGTGCAGTTGAAAATGCATCATTGACATAAAGATCACCAAGCACCGAAAGGCGGGTGGCAAATGTCTCACTATTGTCCGTTTCACCCTTGTGGAAGCGGAGGTTTTCCAGCAACAGCACATCACCATCGCCGAGTTTATCGACGGCAATTTCCGCAGTCTGTCCAACGCAATCGCTTGCGAAAGCCACATCTGCGCCAAGCGCTACAGAAAGTGCTGCTGCCACCGGTTGAAGCGAGAATGCCGGATTGACCTCACCACCGGGTCGACCAAGATGCGACATGATCACCACCCGGGCACCACGCGCAATCAGGGCCTTTGCTGTCGGCACAAACCGGTCAATCCGGGTTGTATCCGTGACCTTCCTACCATCAAGCGGCACATTGAGGTCGGCACGGACAAGCACCAGCCTGCTCTTCACTTCAATATTTTCGATCGACCGAATGCTCATATCAGCGCGCCCATGGCAACGGCGGTATCAGACATGCGGCCAAATCCATTAATTGCTACACGTATTGTCACTTGTGATATTCCCTTATTTGATCTGGTTTTTTGCAGCGGCAATCACGGCGTCCGCAGTAATGCCAAAATGTTTGTAAAGATCGGGAGCCGGTGCCGATGCGCCAAAGCCAGTCATGCCAACAAAGGCACCCTTGCGACCAATCCACTGGTCCCAGCCCATGCGGATGGCAGCCTCAAC
>QIIJ01000489.1 GCA_003232595.1 Aurantimonadaceae bacterium
GCTTCGAACTGATTGCGAATACCGGAACATGCCGGGCGGTGTGCAGGAATTGTGCCCATCGCCCTGCCGGGTTGCCGCGCCAGCAATTGTGTGCTGGTAGATATTGCAGATACGAATTCTTGACCAACAGGAGTCTGACATGGGTTGGCGTAAACGAATCCTGCTGACGGCTTTGTTTGTATTGCTGGTTGTTCCGTCCAGTCTGCTGACGGATACTGCATCAGCCCAGTCTGTGCGCCCGCCCGACAATGCGGTCAACCAGCCGGCCAAGGAGCTGGAGGGGACGAGCAATACTCTTGGGACAGAATCCCAGAGCGAATATTGGCGCAAGCTGCGCTGCTGCGCTACGGTGCGCAGGGAACCACTTCCACACCTGATCCGGTTGCTGGAGTTCTGGTACAATCGGAAGGTTGGGACTGGATGGTGTTTCGCAATGGCCCGCTCAAAACCTATGGCGGCTACGCCCTTGCCGCCATTGTTGGTTTTTTGCTGATATTCTTTCTGCTCAGGGGTCAGATCAAGGTCGAGAGTGGTTCAAGCGGCCGGAAAATTATGCGCTTTGGCGGGATAGCCAGGCTTGGCCACTGGCTGAATGCCATCGCGTTTATTCTTCTCGCCCTTACCGGGCTGAACATGCTTTACGGCCGATCCCTGCTCTTGCCGATCATTGGCCCGGAATGGTTTTCGATGCTGACGTCATTTGGCAAGATTTCCCACAACTGGGGAGCTTTTGTCTTCATATTTACGACACTTTGGATATTCATCACTTTTGTGAGCAAGAACTTTCTGAGCCGGGATGATTTTGGCTGGATAATCAGGGCCGGCGGAATGCTTACAAAAGGCGTTCACCCGCCCGCCCGGTTTTTCAATTTTGGCGAAAAAATTGTCTTCTGGAGCGCGATTATTGGCGGTGCCGGGATTATTATTACCGGGTTAGCGCTGTTGTTTCCCTACCAGTTAACTTTCATTCCCGGCGAACTTGCCATCCACAAAATGCAATTTGCCTCGATGTGGCATTCAATTATCGGACTGGGTTTGATTGTGGTAATTATCGGCCATATTTATATCGGCACCATCGGCATGGAGGGTGCACTGGGCAGCATGACATCGGGATATGTTGACCGAAACTGGGCCAGCGAACATCACAGTCTGTGGCTTGAGGAGCTGGACGCGAAAGCTGCTAAACCTGATGTCGGTGCTGGCGAACCGGCGGAGTAATATCCGTGTTGTGGATTTCCGCCAGATTGTGGGTATTGATATTTCTCCTGACAATACATGCGATCCCGTCTGTCGCCCAGATAAAAGCAGGGAAAGAAAATCCGGATAACCTGGTTGGGCATGGCGGCCCGATAAAGGCGCTTGCCATTGAGGGCAACCGCGTTTTGACCGGCAGCTTTGACTATTCCGCAGGGCTGTGGGCGCTTGGCTCAACAAACCGCCTTGTTTACAGATATGCCGATCATGATGGCGCGGTAAATGCGGTTGCTTTTGTGCCGGAAAAGAACCGGTTTGTTACTGCCGGTGATGACGGCGCCGTCTATCTTTGGAATGGCGACAACAATGTCAGGGAAAGGTTGTGGCGCTTGCGGTATCTGAAGATGGTAAAATTGCCGCATCGGCAAGCTGGGACAGTACAATCCGCCTGTGGGATCTGGAAAATTTCAAAGAACTGGCGGTCTTTAAGGGTCATACGGGCCTGGTAAATTCAGTACTGATTACCGATGATGGAGAGTATCTCTATTCTGCCGGGTATGACGGTGTTTTGATGAAATGGAGTCTGAAAGCAAATAAACTGGAGCGCAGGGTTTACCGCCATGGGTGGGGCATCAATGTGATGAAATGGCTGCCGGGGAAACAGAGAATATTATTTGGTTCGCTCAATGGAGATGTGCAGATATATGATTTGGAGTCAGACAGTATCAGCAAGGTTCTCATTCCCCACAAACGCCCTGTTCTGGCACTCGCAACCTCCAGGGACGGCAAATTGCTGGCAAGCGGTGGTGGCGATGGTTTGATCCGGGTGTGGGACACCTCAAGCTGGTCGGTTGTTGAGGAGCTTTATTCATTGTTTGGACCGATATGGGCCATGGATTTTACCGCTGACAACCGCAAAATATTATACACCGGGCTGGACGACTATGCCGTTGCATGGCCCATACGCCCGCGAAAAATCAGTGCTGAAGTGCAAAGCAATTTTCCCCGCCGGTTCCAAAAAACAAGAGATATGTCACTGGGCGAGCGTCAGTTTGCCCGCAAGTGCTCTATTTGCCACAGCCTGAAACCCGGCGATAAAAACCGGGCGGGCCCGACCCTGTTTGGTATTTTTGGGCGGGTTGCCGGAACCCTGAAAGGCTATAAATATTCCGCCGGACTGGTGAAATCCGATATTGTCTGGAACGAAGACACGATCAATCAGCTGTTTGCGCTTGGACCGCAGCATGTTACGCCCGGTTCCAAAATGCCATTGCAGAAGATTGCCCGGCAATCTGATCGTGACGCCCTGATTGTCTTTCTGAAACAGAACACAAGGTGATGGGAAAGTCAGGGCAACACTGCTAAGAACCTTTAGCCAGATAATCCAGTTGGAGAGAATAATGACCGGTGATAATTTTAATATGTCGATGCGGAAATTTCTAAAGCA
>QIIJ01000473.1 GCA_003232595.1 Aurantimonadaceae bacterium
GGCTTGGACATTATTAATCGGCATGAAGTCGCCAACCTGACCTTAAGCTGTGGGGAAACTGATCTGAAGTGAACCGATGGGCAAATTAACTGAACCACTTACCGGCTGATGCCGGTAGGTTCCCGTTTTGAATGCAGTTCCAAATACTTAAGTATCACGTCGTCCGTGACATTTCCGCTGGTGGTTGAGAAATATCCGCGGGCCCAAAACCGCCTGCCCCAATACCTGTTTTTCAATTCAGGAAACTCCATCTGAACTTTGCGCGATGTCCTGCCTTTGATCCGCTGCATCACGGTTGAGACTGCCACATGCGGCGGGATCGACAGGAACATGTGGACATGATCGCTGGACAGAACACCCTTCACAATCTGCACACCCAGTTCATTGCAGGTTTGGCGAATGATTTCACGGATCCGCACACGCATATCACCTTTCAAAACTTTGTAACGATACTTGGTGACCCAAACCACGTGATATCTGTGGTAAAATTTGGTATGACTGCCAGTACAATAGCTCATAATCTTCTCCCCTGATTTTGAAGCCTTACCCCCTTCGGGGGCTTCAAAATCAGGGGAGAAGATTATCCGCAAGTATCGCTGAAGCTAACCGGCTGGAAGCCGGTGGCTCTGACCCCAAGAGTTGGAAAGTAGAGGCCTCATCGCAAGGTTTGTTCGCTGAGTAACGTTAAGGAGGAACATTTGATGAACTTGGTTGATTTTGCATCTTCATCCCCACCGCGTAGCTGAGGTGCAGTGGGCGTTCGTTTGAGCGCTTAGCGGTCCCAGAATCCCATACATAATCGCCTGTGAGGTTGATGTGGGTCCAGCCCAAGGGCGAGACATGCTTTAGCAGGCTTGGGTCAAGAAGTTTACCAGCCCGCCGCAAATGATCCGCCGCTTTGTTCATATACATCGTGTTCCAGTAAATGATGGCCGCAATGACAAGGTTGAGCGCCATTGCCCGTTTTTGCTGCGCATCTGGCGATCTGTCATAGATGCGCCCCTGCGAATGGGCAAAGACGGCTTTTGCCAGAGTGTGCCTCGCTTCGCCTTTGTTCAGGCCTGCTTGGCATTCTTGGCGCAACTGCGGGGTTTCCATCCAATCCAGCATGAACAGGGTGCGCTCAATTCGACCAATTTCACCAAGAGCCAGGTAGAGGCGATTTTGCTGGCGGTAGGCTCCCAGTTTTCGCAATAATGCAGAGGGCTTTACGGACCCGTTTTTCACGCTGGCGGCCAGCCGGATAATATCATCCCAATTGCTCAGAATAACCTCTTCGTTTATCGGTTTGCCCATGAGGGGTGATAACCCTTTGCAGACACTTGGCTTCCCAAAACAGGCCAACCGTCGATCTGGGAAATTCCGCAAACGGGGCGCCAGTTTCAGTCCAAGAAGATGGAACAGGGCAAAGACGTGATCAGATACGCCACCGGTATCAACGTAATGGGTCAGCGGATTGAACTGAGCGGCATTCCCCATCAGACCGTCCAGCACAAATGGGGCTTCCCCTGATGTGGCCCCGATCACGCTTGAATGGAACGATCCGTATTGGCCAGACAGGAAGGAATAGACTTTCAGGCCGGGGTCGGGCGTGAACCGCGCCGGGTTTGCCGGAGGCTGATTTGTCTCAGTTACGCGGCCATATCTGATCTTGCCAGAGCCGCATAGAAGTTTGCCTCGGCTTCTGCTGGCGGGATATTTCCGATGGGTTCCAGCAGACGGCGGTTGTTGAACCAGTCGACCCATTCCAGTGTAGCGTATTCCACGGCTTCAAAGTTGCGCCATGGTCCCCGTCGATGAATGACCTCGGCTTTGAACAGGCCGTTGATCGTTTCGGCCAGGGCGTTGTCCACTGCCCGGCAGGTGATTGCAAAGCAATCATCGAGTATCCGTATTGGTCAAGCCCGTGTTTCAGTCCATTTCCGCCCGTCGCGCAGCAACGCATTT
>QIIJ01000032.1 GCA_003232595.1 Aurantimonadaceae bacterium
CACGTGATGACAAACAATTGCTACGGTTGCAAAAGCAAATGATCAACCAGGACCTGCTGATCATTGATGAACTGGGTTTTGTGCTGCTGTCAAAGACTGGAGATGAACTTCTGTTTGAACAGATCTCTCAGCGCTATGAATGCGGTTCAATCATCATCACTTCAAATCTGCCATTCGATGAATGAACCAAACCTTTGGCACAGAACGGATTACCGGTGCGTTGCTCGACCGGCTCACACATCCTGGAGATGAATGGTGACAGCTAACGCCTCAAACACAGCAAAAACCGCGGAAATAAATTCCAAAACTGACCATCCCAATACCCGGCCTGACCACAGCCATCGCTCCGATACGCCTGCTGTGGGGCCACTGCGCGAAGCGGTGCCTATGGACAACCCTTCGCAACATCAAAGTGGTGCACTTTTAAACCGGCATTAGCATAATATTGGAATTTGACTTTGGATCCAATATCCATTATTCATGATCCTTAATGGAAACGATAGGATTAACGAATGGGCCGACCAATTACAGCGACCGCTTTTGCAATTGACGAGATAAGGCGACTGATTGTTGGAGGTGACCTGCGGCCAGGCGAGGAGCTGGATCAGTCAAGCCTTGCCAAAAGACTTGATATAAGTCGTTTGCCGGTACGTCAGGCGCTTACGCATCTGGCCAGTCAGAAATTTGTCAATCTGCGTGACCATCGCAGTGCAGTGGTGACCCCGGTTTCCAAACGCGACATGAACGATCTGTATGCGTTAAGGCATCGGTTGGAGAATTGGGGATTTTGTCAGAGCTTCAGTAATTTCACCGGCGATATTGCCCAAAAGCTTGAAACTCAGATAGCAAAAACGCAGGCCATCGTGGATTTAAATGATCATGACGCCTTCATGGCGGCAAACAGGGAATTCCACTTTTTCTTATTTTCTGTAATTGACAACGGCTACGTGGTGGATTCGCTCAGAGATTTGTTTGATTTGAGTGAGCGTTATCAATGGATGTGCACCCGCGCGCCGGGCGTCATGTCTGCATCACTAGCAGAACACCGTGAAATTGTTGATCGGATTCAAGCAGGTGACCTCGAGGGGTTTCTCTCTTTGTCGCAGCAGCATAATCAGAAAACAATCGATTGGGTAATCAGGCACAAAAAAATTGGTGAAGTTGGACAATAGTCAACATCATCAAGCGACGTTCTAATTCTTCGAGAAAGGGAGGAAATCACCATGAAAATATCAAACTTTGTAAAATATGCTACAATTCTTACGGCCCTGGCTTTTCAGGCATCCGCATCGAAACGCTACGCCTTGGGGGCGTACATTCACCCACCAGCTTTGAAACCTTGGCGCTCGATCGCTTCGCTGAGTTAGTGGATGAGAAAACGGGCGGAGAACTTAAGGTATTATTGTAGTCCTTGCGCTTATGATTGGGGTCATCACCCCGCCGGTTGGAATATCACTTTTCATTGTCTCGGAAATCGCGGAAGTACCGTTTGGCAAAGTTGTCCGCACGGTTATTCCATATATCTTCGCGCTTATCATCGCCCTGCTGTTGGTAACATTTCTGCCGGATGTTGTTCTGTATTTGCCTCGAATTTTTGGATACGCATCCTAAACATACCAAAATCTTACCCGGTCTGAATAAGACATTTTAAGGAGAGAATAACCATGGGCATTTCTCATGAACGACCCCAATACGACACCATTGTTGTGGGCGGCGGAAGCGCAGGCATTGCAGCAGCAGCAAGCGCCGCCAGAAATGGAGCCCGGACACTTCTCATAGACGCTGGCCCAACTTTGGGAGGTGAGTTGCTCACAGGCATGTCGATCGACGGAGCTATTAATGCCCGCGGCGAACGAATTGTTGGTGGAGTGCTGGATGAGTTAATTGAAGAGATAAAGAGTTTGGGTGGATTTACTGGCTCGTATTGCGACTGGCGCCTCATCAACTATATCTGCACCGATCCGGTATTTATGCAAATCGCAATCATGAATGTTCTGCGCCGACACGGTGTTGAGGTTCTGCTTTATACCGCTGCCGAGGAAGTGGTGCAAAATGACGGAACTGTCTCTGGAATAGTGGTTCGTAACAAAAGCGGCACTGCTGCCACATTTATCGATTGCTCCGGCGATGGTGATGTCTGTGTTGCCGCTGGTGCGGACTTTGAACTCGGCAGTCCCGAGGGTGATCTGCAGCCGGTATCCGTTATGTTCCGTGTAGCAGGAGTTGAAACAGACAAGCTTTTGTCATTCGTGCAAAAACATCCCGAACATGTCGCGGTTGGAGAAAGTGACGAAATTCGTGGTGGGCGCACGGATCAGGAACTTGTGGACGAAATTGTTAAACAAGGTCAACCAACTGTTTTTTTCAAAAGCGATGGACCGCTACTGGGAGACGCAATTTCACGGGGTGAAATGTTTCCGACGGCTTTGATCATGTTGCAGCCAACTTCAACATCGCGAAAAGAGGTTTGCATAAATGCGACGCGTGTCGCTCATACAAATGCCCTGGAAACCAGTGCTTTGAGCGCAGCAATGGGTAGTCTGTTTGACCAAGTGGCTCAGTGCACAAGGTTCCTTCAGAACAATGTCCCCGGAT
>QIIJ01000158.1 GCA_003232595.1 Aurantimonadaceae bacterium
AAGGACCTGTTGGAATCTTTGAAAGTGACTGATCCTGAAGCCCTGGCAAGACTGGATCAGGCAGCAGCTGAAGTACCTTTTGGCAATGCGCGATTCTGGAAAGTTGAAAAGGAGGGACTTGCAACATCGTGGTTGCTTGGCACTATGCATTTTGCCGATCCCAGAGTGATCAATATGCCACCGGCACTTGAGGCAGCCTTCCAGAATGCCGGCACAGTGATCATTGAAAACACCCAGATACTGGATGAAAAAGCGATGATGGCGGCGATGGCCGAACTGCGACCGATGATGTTCCTGACAGATGGTTCAACCCTTGAAAAATATTTGAGCGAAGAAACCATTGCCTTAATCAAGAAAAGGCTCGAGGGCCGTGATGTGCCGTTCTATCTGGGCAAGCGTATGCAGCCCTGGGTGCTGGCCACATCGCTTGTGCTGCCGATGTGCGAAATCGAGCGCAAGCGTCGCAAGGAAAAGGTACTTGATGAAGTATTGGGAACAAGGGCACGAAATGAAGGCAAAAAGCTTGTGGGGCTCGAAAGCGTTGCCGAGCAAATCGGCGCCATGGCCGGTCTTTCCTTTGAATTTCATCTGAAATCTCTTGAGGAAACAATAAAACTCGGTTCCAAACTTGATAATATGATGGAAACGATGGTGAAGATCTATCAACAGGGCGAAATTGGTAAAATCTGGCCGCTGATGACATTTCTTTCACCTGAAACATCCCGTGGGCCGGATTATGAAGCGTTCAAATATGCGCTGATTACCCGACGCAACAAAATTATGGCCGATCGTTCCCTTCCCGTGTTTGAAAAGGGCGGCGCATTCATGGCCGTTGGTGCTTTGCATCTGCCGGGCGAAAAAGGTGTCGTGAAATTGTTGATGGAGGGCGGTTACACGCTTACACCGGTGCTTTGAAATGCCGGTTAACCGGTTTTATTATCCTTAACATCAGGTAAATACCAAACGGCTGCCGATATCGAACTGGTTGGCCGGTAATTTGCAATGATCATACCCATAACGCAATTGTGCGAGTTTGGGACACGATCATGCTGAAAGCCATTCTTTTTGCCGCCGTAACCAGCAGCAGTTTCACCAGTTATCCGGGGTTTAATAATCCTGAAGCGGTTATTGAAATGACCACCGACAAGGGATTGATACTTGAGATCACCCTTCGCTGCTCACGCAAGGCCAACGGGCAGATCTCGCCCGGTATTATGTCCTATTCCAAAGTCGAGCGCCTCTATTGCTCTTCGCGCAACAATTGTTACACCAGCGCCAGAAAGGCGGCAGAATGGATTTCGGACTATAGCGTTTCATCTATGGATTGAATCGCTATGGTTTGTTTTCGCTCGCGGCCAATTGGGGCTTTGCCCCGGCCTCCGTGAGGGCGATGCATGAGCATCGGACCACCTCTGGTGGCCTGACTGCTTCCATGTAAACATGAAACAGTCTAAAATAAATCCCATCTGTTTTTTAGTATTACCGTCAGCTTCTTTTGGTCCTCGCGCATTCTTGTCGTCAACCAGTCGCGAACCTGCTCTATTGTTTCCTGCATCGGTGTCAGGTTTGACGCCAGAATGTGATAGCGCCGACCTGTTTTAACCACCTGGGTGCAGGCCGGCACCAGATTTCCGTCGATTACCTGTTTTGATGCTTCAGATATCCACGCAAGCGTAATGCCCTGCCCCTGAATTGCGGCCT
>QIIJ01000153.1 GCA_003232595.1 Aurantimonadaceae bacterium
GTATACGGCGGCCCGTATCTTGACCGGATTGAATACATCGATTTCGGTACAGAGCCTGCGGCATGGATTGCGGCTATCGAAAGCGAAGAAGTCGACATGCTGCACGAATCTCAGGGTGAATTCCTTGATATTCTGGATGGTCTTGGCTTGGTGAAAACGACGGTTGTCACAGCTTCTACTGTCGTGATCCGGCCCAACCAACTGGCGGAAGTTGATGGCTCGGCTCCCTATGCCGACAAGCGGGTGCGTCAGGCGGTTTCGTTGGCGGTGGACAATTCAGTGCTGCTGGAGCTTGGCTTTGACAACCGCGGTGCCGTGGCGGAAAATCACCACGTCGCCCCGCTTCATCCGGAATATGCCGCGCTGCCGCCACTCAAAGTGGATGCCGCGGGCGCCAAGTCGCTGCTGGACGAAGCCGGAATGGGTGATTTTGAATTCGAAATTACATCGCTTGATAGCGGATGGATTAAGAATACTACCGATGCTGTTGCTGCGCAGTTGCGTGATGCCGGATTCAATGTCAAGCGAACTGTCCTGCCAGGCTCAACCTTCTGGAACGACTGGACCAAATATCCGTTTAGTTCTACTGCTTGGAATCACCGCCCGCTTGCTGTGCAAATTCTCGCACTGGCCTATCGCTCGGGTGAAGCCTGGAACGAATTTGGCTGGTCGAACGCCGAATTTGATGGTCTGCTTGCCCAGGCTTTGTCGATCGCCGATGCGGACAAGCGCAGCGTGGTGATGGCCAAGATTGAAGCGCTGATCCAGGACGAAGGTGTGACCATCCAGCCGTTCTGGCGGTCGCTTTTCCGGCATAATATTGCCGGGGTGGTCGGCACCGATATGCACATTCAGTTTGAGCACCACCATAACAAGTGGGGCATGTCAGCCTGATAAGAATACGAATTGGGGGCCGGGTTTTCCGGCCCCCAATTCAACCAGTCGCGAAGTGTTTGTGTAACGAGTAATGGCCGGAATGAGTGGCAATGTGCCAGCCGGACACGAAAGACCAATGACGCCCGAACAAAATAAATAATCAGGGCGCAAACGACAGGGAACTTGATGGGACAGTTCATCTTACGCCGGGTTGGGGTGATGTTGTTGACGGCTCTGTGCCTGACATTCATCGTCTTCGTTTTGACCAATCTTTTTCCGAACCTTGAGAAACTGGCAAAAACCCAGGGCAACTTCCGCATGTCGGACGAGGCTGTGATTTCCTGGCTTACAAATACGGTCAGTGGCTGGGCGTGTTGCCAGGATTTGTGATCGAAGATTCAGAGGGCATCGTTACTGGCCGCTGCATTGATAAGGACACCCCGGCAGAAGATGCGGCGCGGTTCTGTGGCATTATTCAAGGCGACTGGGGACAGTCCTCGGTGTTCAAAGATGACGTGTCCACGATCATCGGAAAACGTCTGGCTTTGACCGGCAAACTGATGTTCTGGGTCATGGTACTGATGATACCCTCTGCATTATTGCTTGGCATTTTGGCCGGGATGCGCGAGGGGTCAAAACTTGACCGGTCCCTATCTGCGGTTTCAATCGCCACCACGGCGACGCCCGAATACGTGTCCGGCGTCATATTTATCTCGTTATTCGCGTCCTCGGCCTTTGGCCTGAAATGGTTCAAAGGCACCGCCACCTCGGCGATGGAAAATGCGAACTTTGAAAACTTCTTCCTGCCAGTGCTCACAATCGCGCTTTATGGCATCGGTTATATCGCCCGGATGACGCGGGCCAGCATGACCGAGGTGATGACGGCGCAATATATCCGCACCGCCCGCCTGAAGGGCGTGAGTTTTCCCAAGATCGTCATGCAACACGCCCTGCGCAATGCGCTGATTGCACCGTTCACGGTGATCATGCTGCAATTTCCGTGGCTGTTGAACGGCGTGGTGATTGTCGAGACCCTGTTCAACTATAAGGGCTTTGGCTGGACGCTGGTGCAGGCGGCATCCAACAATGACATTGATCTGCTACTGGCCGCATCCGTGGTGGCAGTGTTCGTGGTGCTGGTGACGCAGCTGATATCAGATATCGGCTATGTCTTCCTGAACCCACGCATTCGTATATCTTGAAGGGGGTCTGAACCATGGAACCATTATCCTGGGGCGCCATTATCATCCGCGTCTTTTTACAGTTCACCCCGGTCTGGATTTCGCTGATCGCGATATTCGGGCTGTCGATTACCTTCAAACGTAAGCTCGGGCTTTACGGCAAGCTGTTTGACAGCACTGTGGGCATGATCGGCTTTGCGCTGGTGATGTTCTGGGTGCTGACCGGCATATTCTCCGCCTTTGATCTGATCGTTATGTATGATCCGTTGGCGCAGGTGTCAGGTATGAAAAACGCCTTGCCGGGTGAGCCATTGCCGGATGGCTCCG
>QIIJ01000272.1 GCA_003232595.1 Aurantimonadaceae bacterium
CTTCTGTTGAAACAGACTGGCGCAAACTTGTAGAGCGCGATGATATCGACCTGATAGATATTGCCGCCCCCAATGATGTGCACCATGATATCGCCATTGCTGCAGCAGAGAGCGGCAAAATGGTGATGTGCGAAAAGCCGCTCGGGCGCAATGCGGCAGAATCGAAGGAGATGGTTGCAGCGGTCGAAAAAGCCGGCGTTGCCAATATGGTATGGTATAACTACCGCCGCATTCCAGCGGTTACGCTCGCCAAACAGCTCATTGATGAGGGCAAGCTCGGACGCATCTTCCACTATCGGGCCAAGTTTCTTCAGGACTGGACCATTGCCGATGATTTACCCCAGGGCGGGGCCGGATTGTGGCGGCTTGATGCAGATGTTGCCGGTAGCGGTGTAACCGGTGATTTGCTGGCCCATTGTATCGATACCGCGATGTGGTTGAACGGCCCGATAGGTTCAGTTTCAGGAACGACCGAAACCTTCATCAAGGAGCGCATGCACAATCTGACCGGCAAGGTCGAGCCCGTCAGTATTGATGATGCAAGTCTGTTTCTAGCCCGCTTTGACAATGGTTCGCTCGCCACATTTGAAGCGACCCGATATGCCCGTGGCCACAAGGCGCTCTATACCTTTGAGATCAATGGCGAAAACGCCTCGATCTTCTGGGATTTGCATGACCTGCACCGGGTGGAATATTTTGACCACGGCGACGAGGGCCGGGTGCGCGGCTGGCGCTCCATCCATGTAACCGATGGCGATCACCCCTACATGGACAAATGGTGGGTGCCGGGCCTTTCCATCGGTTATGAACATTCATTCACGCACCAGTTTGCGGATTTTGTTGAAAGCCTGCATAGTGATCAAACGGCAATGCCGAATTTTCGCGATGCGTTGGCCACCGATATGGTTACTGATGCTGTTCTTAAATCAGCAAAATCTGGAAAATGGGAGGCAGCACAGAATTGACTGTAATAATGCCCAAGACAAACAGGCACTCAGATGACAACTGAATCCAGTCTTGCCATTCGGTTATCCGGTGTTTCCAAGAGTTTTGGTGCGGTGTCTGCACTTAAAGACCTGACGTTTGAAGTCAGAAAAGGTGGTTTCTTTGTCCTTTTTGGCCCAAGTTCAGTGGGCAAGACAACGACATTGCGCACAATTTGCGGGCTGGAATCGGCCGATTCCGGTCACATTGAAATAGAAGGACGAGACGCAACAATAGCACCAATCCGTGAGCGTGGTGTTACCATGGTTTTCCAGTCGTTTGCGCTTTACCCGCACATGACACTTGCCCAGAATTTTGCCTATCCGCTTCGTGAAGCTGGCGTTTCTTCGAAGGAAATCAAAAAAAGGGTTGGCGAAACCGTTGATATGTTACGCTTGTCCCATTGCCTGAATAACAAACCTTCAACACTTTCCGGCGGTGAACAACAACGCGTTGCGCTTGGCCGCGCATTGATCAGACGCCCCAAAATTCTTTTGCTGGACGAACCATTGACCAATCTTGACGCTAAATTGCGCCATGACATGCGGGCAGAATTGAAGCGGTTGCATCGACAACTTGGAATGACTATCGTCTTTGCAACCCCGGATGAGTTGGAAGCGCTTTCCATGGGGGAAGATATTGCGGTGATGGAAGATGGTCATGTGGTGCAGCAGG
The DNA here is from genome assembly GCA_003232595.1 of Aurantimonadaceae bacterium. Classification (GTDB taxonomy): domain Bacteria; phylum Pseudomonadota; class Alphaproteobacteria; order Rhizobiales; family Rhizobiaceae; genus SZUA-100. The sequence goes on from QIIJ01000272.1 coordinate 1,660, forward strand.
GCACCCCGGATGAACTTTATGAACGACGGCCGCGGAACACTTATGTTGCTGCAAAAATCGGCTCGCCCCATATGAATCTGATTGATACCAGGCTCGCAGAGGGAAAAAACAGCCTCGATACATCTTTTGGTATGATCGCTGTCAATCTGCAAAACCTGCCTGCCGGTGAACCGCTGGTGATGGGTATTCGACCATCAGATATCAAACTTGCCAAAAACAGCGAACCCCATATTCCGGTAAAGGTCAGCCTGATTGAGCCCCTGGGAGACCTGACCGTGATTTCTCTGGAGGCTGGAGGATCGCAATTGCGGATGGTGCTTTCTGAAGCCGATGCTGTCGGGATCCAAACAGGCGAAGATCTGAATGTCGTGATCAAACCGGAACATGTTCACATTTTTCACAAAGCCAATGGAGTAGCGATGACTGACACAGCTTAAAAACAAAAAAGAGAGAACAGAAACGGAGGAATATAATCATGATAAATACAAAATGGTTGCTAACAACTTCGGTTGTTGCAGGTTTCCTGGGATTCTCCCTGGTGACCACAACAATTGCCCAGGAAATTACCCTCAATATGGCAGTGCCTGACTGGCCTCCCACCCGTATCATGAAGAAATTGTTTGATGAAAACTACAAAGCAAAATCAGGCAATACGGTGAAGATTGAATTCGACTTCATTCCATGGCCAGATTATTATACCCGTCTCAATGCCTCGCTGACATCGGGCGAGAAAAAATACAATATGGCGGTATCCGACAGCCAGTGGCTTGGTGCCTTCATCGAGGGCGGTTACTATCGTAAACTTAACGATGTCATCGACGCTGATCCGGAACTCAAGGCCACCCTTGATGACATGCACAAGGCACCGTTTCAGGCCTATGGAACCTATCCATACAAATCCGACAATATCTACGGATTCCCGCAGATGCCGGATATTCTGATCACCTACGCCCGCACCGATGTTTTGTGCGATGCAAGTGAGCAGACCGCTTTTCAGGCAAAATATTCAATGAAACTTCCATGCTCGCCTGAAGAACTGGATCTGATGGACTGGGATATGTACGAAAAAATCGGACAGTTTTTCCAGCGCAAAAAA
>QIIJ01000338.1 GCA_003232595.1 Aurantimonadaceae bacterium
ATGGCTTCAATCGTATTCATGTTTTTCTCCAAAGTGAAATAGTGACAACGATTCACATATGGAGTATGGATTGCTTGTGCAAGAACGCACAATTGTGTGCTGTAGGTACAATATGTATACCTGTTTGACTGAAACAAGGATCATACACATGAAAATAGAACCTCCAGTTTGCGCAGGTGTATGTCCTGTAGAGGCCGCACTTGATATTGTTGGCGGCAAATGGAAGGGCCTTATTCTCTATTACCTTCGCGATGAAACACGACGGTTTAACGAACTCAGGCGTCTTATTCCCGGGGTGTCCCAAAGGATGTTGACCCGCCAGTTAAGAGAGCTTGAGACCGACAGAATCATCCATCGGGAAATCTACCGGCAAATCCCGCCAAAAGTTGAATATTCGCTGACAGGCTTCGGCAAAACCCTCAGTCCAATTCTTGCATCTCTGGAGCAATGGGGCATGGATTATGTTGAGGATATCGCCGAAATTCGAAACAGGGTTGAAGTCGCCGCGGAATAAATTTATACCAACGGCAGATCAATTCAAATCCGCTCAAAACACATCGCGACACCCATGCCGCCGCCGATACAAAGCGTGGCAAGACCTTTTTTGGCGTCGCGTTGCTGCATTGCATACAGAAGTGTCGTCAGGACGCGTGCGCCTGACGCGCCAATCGGGTGACCGATGGCAATTGCACCGCCATTGACGTTGACTTGCGGCAAAGGCTTCATTGGCCTCAACCAAATCGAGATCGGCAGCGCTCCAGCCTGCTCGAGCAAGCGCCTTTTTTGAGGCCGGGATGGGGCCTGTACCCATGATTGTGGGATCAACTCCGGCGGTTGCCCGTGAAGCAATGCGGGCGAGTGGTTCGATGCCCCGCCTGTTGGCCTCATCGGCACTCATGACGACAAAAGCAGCAGCGCCATCATTGATGCCGGAAGCATTGGCGGCAGTCACCGTGCCGTTTTTTGTGAAAGCCGGCCCTAATTTGGCTGCGTCTTCAATGTTGGCCCCGTGGCGGATATATTCATCCTCCTGCACGACGGTGTCACCTCGGCGACCGGGCACGGTTACCGGCACTATTTCGTCCCTGAAGCGTCCGGCCTTTTGTGCAGCTTCCGCCTTGTTTTGAGAAGCAACGGCAAATTTGTCCTGCTCCTCGCGGCTGATCTGAAATTTTTCGGCGACATTTTCCGCCGTCTGTCCCATGTGATAGCCGTTCATTGCATCCCATAGGCCATCGCGGATCATGGTGTCGATCATCTGGTAATCACCCATCTTCACCCCGCTGCGCAAATATTGGCAATGGGTTGATCGCGACATGCTCTCCTGGCCGCCGGCAATTACGATGTTGGCGTCACCCCCTTCGATCTGCTGCATGGCGATGGCAACACTGCGCAGGCCCGATCCGCAAACCTGGTTGATGCTCCACGAGGGTGCCTCGATTGGAATTCCGGCGGCAAGCGATGCCTGTCGTGCCGGGTTCTGCCCCTGCCCTGCTGTCAGGACCTGGCCCAAAATTACCTCATCCACGTCTTTTACATCAATACCGGCCCGCTGAACTGCTGCTTCAATTGCCACCCTGCCAAGTTCGTGGGCGGGAAGAGAAGAAAGTCCACCATTAAATGAACCCACAGGCGTGCGCGCTGCACTTGCAATTACGATATCGGTCAAAGGGTGCCCTCTTGGAATTTTGATTGGTTATTGATTGACCATCTGTCATTGACAGGCATAAGGTCCGGGGAAATATTTGCCGGAAAACTATCGGTTTGCCATTCAAGTGTCTATCAAGATTTGGTTACCACCTGCAATTACAAAGGAAA
>QIIJ01000082.1 GCA_003232595.1 Aurantimonadaceae bacterium
TATTTTGGGGGTGTTGTCATGGCTGTTTTTGATTCCAAAGCACCGGTGTTGGTCGGTGTCGGGGAAGCGAGCGGCGGATCGTTGAAGCAGGGCATGGGCGTAGAATGGCCATCGACAGTTGATCTGGCATCGGCGGCGATAAAGACCGCGCTTGATGATAGCGGAGCGGCGCAGAAACTTGCCGCGTCGATTGACTGCCTTTTGCACACACGGTTGTTTTTTGACAGCCATATGCCGCATCAATTTGGTTCGCCGGAAAATCCGCCAGATGCGGTCGCGCAGGCCTCTGGCCTCAATCCTAAAACATTGCTTTACGGTGATATAGGCGGCCATAGCCCCCAGAGATATGTCAATCAGTTCGCCCGGCAATTATTTGAAGGCGAATATAAAGCGGTGTTGATTGTTGGCGCAGAATCGGTTGGAGCGGTGAAACGGGCGCGCCGCAGCGGCCATGAGATGGATTGGAGTCAGTCCTCGACACGCGAAATTTACCCATGACCCTCTGCTAACATCATACGAGGTGCGCCACGGCCTCATCAATATGCCCTTATCCTATGCGATCATGGAAAATGCGCGGCGCGCGCGATTGGGTATGGGCCGTGCCAGCTATGCCGCCGAAATGGCAGAGCTTTGGTCGGGCTTGGCAGGCGTTTCACTGACCCGCAAACATGCACAATTTGCGCGGGCCTGGACGGCGCAGAAACTGCTGGAAAAAGACCAAGGCAATTACCGCCTCAACGATCCCTATCGCCGCTGGATGGTCGCGCAAGATGCGGTGGAGCTTGGCGCTGCAATCATCATGACCACCGCCGGTCACGCTGCCGAGCTCGAAGAAAGCAAGTTCATATACCTGCACAGCGGCGCGGATGCGAGCGTGCCGCTGATTAGCGAACAGGCTGATTTATCGTGCTCTCCCGCTATGAATTGGGCGCTGGGCAAGGCGTTTGATATTGCCGAGCTGGAAGCGAAGGATATTGGCCCGATTGATATTTACAGTTGTTTTCCGGTTGCTGTTTCACTGGCGATTGAGGCTCTGAATCAACCGGAACGCTCTCTGCGCAGCTATTCGCTCACCGGCGGATTGACCTTCTTTGGCGGTCCGGGAAATAACTATAGTCTCCACGCGATTGCGGCGCTGGCTCAGGCGCTGCGCAAAGATGGCAGCAAGCCGGGGATGATCTCTGCCAATGGCGGTGTGATTAACAAGGAATCGGTCGGGATTTACGCAGCCCAGCCAGTGAAAGGGGAATGGTCGCCTGACCGGATTTCTCCTCCCAATAAAATGGAGCGCGATAAACGGTTAAAAGCTGCGCATTTCATTTCCGGGAAGGCAAAGATTAAAAGCTACACATTGCCCTATGGGAAAAACAGCACGGGTGCCGCAACTTTATGGATGGAGGATGAAAACGGTTTGCCATGTTTTGGATTGCTCGCGGGTGCGCCGGAAGACACCGACCTGATCGGGATGACAGTGAATGTTACATCCGATGAAAAACGTAACCATGCGGTGCTGGCGGGTTAAACCGCTTCGACAACCTGCTCAATGCTTCCGAAAATATTATGGCCATCGCTATCGAGCATCTCGATTTTTACCGTGTCACCTGCACTCATAAACGGTGTTTTGGCTTCTCCGTCGGCAATGGTTTCTATCATCCGAATTTCGGCGATACAGCTATAGCCAAGACCGCCTTCGGAAACCGGTTTGCCGGGGCCGCCATCTGCGTCCTGATTGGAAACGGTGCCAGAGCCGATAATCGTGCCAGCACATAATGGCCGGGTTTTTGCGGCGTGGGCAACAAGCTGCGCAAGGCTGAACGTCGCATCGACACCGGCATTGGCTCTGCCAAAGGGTTTGTCATTATAATCGACATGCAGCGGCAGGTGAATGACCGCGTCTTTCCACGCATTGCCCAGTTCATTCGGGGTTACGCAAACCGGCGAAAAGGCGCTTGGCGGTTTCGACTGGAAAAAGCCGAAACCTTTAGCCAGCTCTCCGGGGATCAAACCGCGC
>QIIJ01000131.1 GCA_003232595.1 Aurantimonadaceae bacterium
CTTCGCTGGAGGCCTCATCGGAGGTCTGCTCCTGGTTTTCCTGATTTTCCTGCTGTTCGTCGTCCTGATCGCTCTCGTCTTCTTCGGCATCGGGATCCTGGCCAAGCTCGTCGGCCATATCCATTGAGGCAATCATCTGACGAATGTTTCTGGCAAACTCCTTCTGGTCATCAATTGAACCAAGCAGATTGTCGAGATCGCCCGAGGCTTTTTCTTCAATCCACTCGCGCCATTGATCAACCAGCGGAGCGGCACTTTTTGGCGGGAGGCGACCGGTGAGTTTTTCACGCACCAGAAGGGCCGCCGCCTCCTCAAGCGGTGCGTCCTCACGGGTGATAACCTCGTGGAAATTGCCACGGATTTGTCCTCAAGCATCTCGGCCAGATTGTCGCCCATGCCGGCCATGGCACGGGCTCCAACCGCCTCGACACGGGCCTGTTCGACAGCATCAAATATGGCGCGGGCATTTTCACCCTCGGGCAGAAGTGTGGCATGGACACCGCGGTCATGCATGGCCCGGCGCAGCGCCATGGAGTCACTCAGGCCACGGGTAATTGCGATTTTCTGTTTGCTGATGGATTTTCCTGGTTCGGGCAGCCGTGCCTGTCCCGGGGTCATGCCGGGCTTGTCTTTGGTGAAGACAACCTCAAGTTCGCTGTCCTGGGCAATAGCGCGCATGCAACCGGTGACCGATTGTTTGAACGGCTCCATATTAAGGGCCTTGCCCTTCGATTTTGAGTTGTCGCCTATTCCAGTCATTGCAATTCGCCAACCGTCAATGCGGCCTCATTCCAACATCAGCCCAATGCCACATTGGCGCTCGATTCGGGGATTTCCTCGCTGAATGCACGTTGATAAAATTCAGCCACCAATGAGCGTTCAAGTTCGTCGCACTTGTTGAGGAAAGTCAGCTTCAGCGCAAGCGCCGTATCATCAAAAATCACGGTATTTTCGGCCCAGGTTAAAACCGTCCGCGGACTCATGACGGTGGAAAGATCGCCATTGATGAAGGCTGCACGGGTAAGATCAGCGACTCTAACCATTTTGGAGATTTTGTCACGGCCCTCCTTATTCTGCCACAGGGGTGTTTTGGCCAGAACAATATCAACTTCATTGTCGTGCGGCAGATAGTTTAGGGCTGCGACAATTGACCAGCGGTCCATCTGGCCCTGGTTGATCTGCTGGGTGCCGTGATAAAGCCCGGATGTATCACCAAGACCAATTGTGTTGGTGGTGGAAAACAGCCGAAACGCCTTGTGCGGACGGATCACGCGGTTCTGGTCGAGCAGTGTCAGCCTGCCGGAGACCTCAAGCACCCGCTGAATGACGAACATAACATCGGGTCGCCCTGCGTCATATTCATCGAACACAAGTGCAATATTGTTTTGCAGCGCCCAGGGCAGAATACCATCGCGGAATTCGGTCACCTGCATGCCGTCCTTGACCACGATTGCATCCTTGCCGAGAAGATCAATACGTTGATCCGCACTGTTGGCCAGTTGAGGCGGGCGCCTATCTGCTCGATATGGGTTGATTTGCCGGTGCCGTGATAGCCGGTCACCATGACGCGGCGGTTAAACGCGTAGCCTGCAAGAATGGCAAGAGTGGTCTGCTTGTCAAAAAGATAGTCCGGGTCAATTTCCGGCACCTGATCGTTTGGCTCTTTGTAGGCAGGGACTTTCCAGTCCGAATCGATGCCAAATACATCGCGGACAGAAACTTCCGTGTCTGGCATGGCGTTGTTGTCGTTCATAAATCCTCGCTCACCTGGTGGGGTTTTGCTCGTGTGTTTGATATCTGGTTTGGGGCTCTGTGAATGCGGGCTTCATTAAATAAATATTCTAACAAAGCCCTGCCTGTTTAAG
>QIIJ01000087.1 GCA_003232595.1 Aurantimonadaceae bacterium
GATGTTGGCGGTGTCGCGATTGGTGGCGATGCGCCGATTGTTGTGCAATCAATGACCAATACGGATACGGCGGATATCGAGGCGACCATTGATCAGGTGGCTGCACTTTATCTGGCCGGGTCTGAACTGGTGCGTATTACGGTCGACCGCGATGAGGCGGCAAGAGCCGTGCCCCATATACGCGAGGGTCTTGCAAAAAAGGGTCTTGATATACCGCTGGTCGGCGATTTTCATTATATCGGTCACAGACTTCTGGCGGACCATCCGGCATGTGCCGAGGCATTGGCGAAATATCGTATTAATCCTGGTAATGTGGGTTTCAACCGGAAAAAAGACAAACAATTCAGCGCCATCATCGAAACTGCGATAAAATATGAAAAACCGGTGCGGATTGGCGTCAACTGGGGTTCGCTCGATCAGGCATTGCTGACCCGGCTGATGGATGAAAATTCCAGAAGTGATAATCCGGTAACCGCGGAAGAAGTCATGCGGGAAACCATTGTCCAGTCGGCGCTTTTATCCGGCAAACAGGCGGAGGATATCGGCCTCGGGCGGGAGCGGATTATTCTGTCGGCCAAGGTTTCACAGGTGCAGGATCTGATTGCGGTCTATACGGAACTTGCCCGCCGCTCAAATTATGCGCTTCATCTGGGCCTCACCGAGGCCGGTATGGGCTCCAAGGGAATTGTATCTTCTGCGGCTGCACTGTCGATTATATTGCAGCAGGGGATCGGCGACACGATCAGGATTTCACTGACGCCCGAACCCGGTGGCGATCGTACTAAGGAAGTGCAGGTGGCGCAGGAACTGTTGCAGGTTATGGGCTACCGGTCATTTGTGCCAGTTGTTGCCGCCTGTCCGGGGTGCGGGCGCACAACGTCGACATTGTTTCAGGAACTGGCGGAAAGGATACAAAGCGATCTGCGCGCCAATATGCCTGTATGGCGTGAAAAATACCCTGGTGTTGAAAATCTTAAAGTTGCCGTCATGGGCTGCATCGTCAACGGGCCGGGCGAATCCAAACTTGCCGATATCGGCATTTCCCTGCCGGGAACCGGTGAAACGCCTGCGGCACCTGTATTTGTTGACGGCAAAAAGGCCAAAACCCTGCGCGGTGATAATATTGCTGCCGACTTTGAAACCATGGTTCAGGAATATGTGAAACAACGTTTTGGTGATGGGGGTTGAAACTTTTTGTTCTGACACTAGTGACACTAGAGCAAGTTTCGACCATACGGAATCACTTGACCGATTTTCCGCGTCTGCTGGCGAGGCGTGCTTTCCGCCTTGGTCTTTACGACCACAAGGAAAGCACAACAATGTCCAGAAGACGCGGAAAATCGGCCTCCGGTGGGCCAAATCAGTCCATCATCGTTGTTGCACAGCTTGCCCGATACCTGTATCGTGCGGCGCTGTTCGCCTAGATGAGTGAACTGATTTGACTCCATCAAGTGATCCCGTATGGTCGAAATTTGCTCTAGGGTGACGCGACCCAAATCAATAATAGAAGTCCCATGCTCAATTCTTTCAGGAAATTTATAAACGATATCACCTCCAGCATCAGTGACCACTCTTTGATGCGGGAGATAAACGTTTGTCGGCAGCAGCATTGATGTTTCATGTGATTGCTGCGGACGGTATTGTTCAGGAAGGTGAAAAACGTCGGCTGCATGCAATTCTGTCAGAAAACTACGCTGTTGGCGAAGGTGAGATTGAGCAACTGGTCGAGCAGGCCAGACAGGCCGACAGTGAAGCAATAGATCTTTATGCTTTTACCCGCATAATCAAGCGGAAACTCTCGCTGGATGAACGAATAGCTCTTGTCGAACATTTGTGGGAAATGGTATTTGCAGACGGAGATTTACATGAGCTTGAGGACAATATTGTCTGGCGGGTGGCAGAATTGATCGCCGTTAGCCAGCAGGATCGAATTTCCATGAAACAAAGGGTTCTGGCACGCCAGAAATAAAATACAATGCAACCGCTCATTCAGGACAAAATGATCCCCAAAATCCTGATTATCCTGCATCAGGAAACCTCCACACCGGGCCGGGTCGGCCAGATGCTGGTGGAGCGCGGATTTGCCCTGGATATCCGTCGCCCGCCACTTGGTCATCCGTTGCCGGATACGCTGGAACACCATGTCGGAGCCGTCATGTTCGGTGGTCCGATGAGTGCCAATGATACGGATGATTATATCAAGCGCGAGACAGACTGGCTTGCGGTGCCATTGCGGGAAGAAAAACCGTTTTTTGGCATATGTCTCGGCGCACAGAACCTGGTTCGCCATCTTGGCGGCAAAGTGGATTTTCATCCGCAAGAACAGGTTGAGATCGGATATTATCCGTTGCGCCCAACCAGGGCAGGCGCGCGCATGATGGTTTGGCCGGACATGGTTTACCAATGGCATCGGGAGGGTTTTGATCTTCCTCAAGGTGCCGAGTGTCTTGCCTGTGGTGATATTTTTGAAAACCAGGCATTCCGTTATGGCCGAAATGCCTATGCAGTGCAGTTTCACAG
>QIIJ01000193.1 GCA_003232595.1 Aurantimonadaceae bacterium
TCGGCATGATCGGGTTTATCATCGTACAAAGCCTGACCGATATTTATGGCCATATGGCCGAAAAATACGGGGTCTGGTTTGACCGGCTTTCCGACGGCGTGATCCTGGATCAAAGGCTGTTTTGGTTCACGGTGCTGATGATCCTGGTGTTGCGCGGTGCAGGCCGGCTGTCCGTTGACCGGGTTTTGTCGCAAAGGGCGAAGATCACATTGGCACCTTCAGAAAGTCAAATATGAGTGTCCGAAAGTTCTGAAAACAATACGGCAGCAAAATCATGATGGTGCCTCCGCCTTTAGAAATGGTTGATGTTTGCGCCGGAACGTTGCCCACACTGGCCTTTGAACCTGCTGTCCATGTGAATTATGCTGAAACTGTTTGTCGCATGCAGGATGGGCTGCCAAAAATGAAGGCTTTTCCAGAAGAATATGGTGGTACCTTACCGAAATAGGTAGGCAGACGAAACGCGGGTCAACCAGTGGGTCGCGCCCGAAGAAACGTCGGGAGGATGACACCAACCACAGGTCACATTCAGCGCTTGGAACTCTAACGCCGATGGAATGTACATGGACAAACGGGTTTTGTAAGGCCACCAATTTTCTTCGCAAGGTAGAAAAGAATCGGGGGTACGGATCATTTGCCTTCCTCGGTACGGAGATTGCGGCATGGAAACGGTCAAGATGGATGTGATACTTGAGGATGATTTTGTTATCACTGAGTTTGCCTGCGTTGTCGATCTTGCCCGGGTCGCAAACCGGGTGTTGGGGTTTAAGAAATTTTCGTGGAATTTTTATTCACAAAAGGCCGGAGAAAAGACGTCGAGCAGTTGCGCCAAAATTGATACCAGTCAAATCCCCGGTACGCCCGATTGCGATTATGCAATCTTTCTGGGCAATAGCGATCCTTCCTATGCGTCCCTTGATGTTAGCAAATATTTACCGCGCTATCGGTTTCGAGGCGCGAAGATCATTTTGCTAAGTGAGGCCGCCAGTCGGTACATTTCGGCAAATCATGATCTGGCCGACGGCAGCACGACACATTGGGAAAATCGCTTGTTGCTTGAAGAACAGCAGGGGATTTTTGGCATTGGTAAGGAGCTTTCGACAACCAAAAGCAACACAGTGACAAGTGCTGGGATGTCCGCCACAGCCGACACAATGTTGATGCTCATCAGGGAACATATATCGGGTGCGAAGTTCAAGATCCTGACGCGCATTTTCCTGAATGAAACCATCCGGCAGCCCCAGACACTTCAGTCAGAGGTTGGCGCAAACGGGTGCCGCAAGAATGCGAAACTGGACCAGATTATCAAGGTGATGCAGGAAAATATAGAGCACCCTCTGCCCATTACCGCTTTGTGCAAAACGGTCGACAGATCACATCGCCACATTGAACGTTTGTTTAGAGCGCACCTGGGGAGCAGCCCCAGTGCCTATTACCGAGAACTAAGATTGAACCGGGCGCATTATCTTTTGCTCAACTCAGAACTGAGTGTCGAAGAAATTGCCATTGCCTGCGGGTTTAAAAGCGGGTTGTCGGCAAATTACAAACTCATTTTCGGCAAAACTTCGGCAAAACACCGCTCCAGGCGCGTCGCTCTTCTGGCTGAAAAAATCGGTGTGTCGCCAGTTTGGCAGCCACTGATTAGGTCCAGTATTCCACTTTTTGTGTCGAGTTTTTGATATTTTTCACGCGTTCCGTGGTTAAAGTTTCTAGTAACTCAACCACTGAACAACGGATGACAGCAATGTTTCCCAATAGCGCGCGCGTCGTGATCATAGGCGGGGGCATCATCGGATGCTCTGTTGCATACCACCTAACC
>QIIJ01000024.1 GCA_003232595.1 Aurantimonadaceae bacterium
CACAGGCAAGCTGGATATGGGGGTAGTCCCGGGCCAGCATGTGAAGGCGATTTATGTCGCCTGAGCTTTCCTTGATGGCGCAAAAATTGGAGCTGCGTCCAAGCCGGTCCAGGGTTTCCGCATCCATGTTTACACTCATTCGGTCCGGGTAATTATACAGCATTACCGGCATATCAACCGCCCTGTCGATGGCCAGCGCGTGTAGTGCGATTTCACGCGCTGTCGGGTAGGCATAAGGCGGTGTCGCAACCAGGATTGCATCAGCCCCGGCCTCTTTTGCAGCCCTGGCAAAGACAATGCTGTCTTCGGTTCGAATAGCACCTGTACCAATAATCAACGGCAATCTGCCTTTGATGGTTTCACTGGCAAACGCCATCATTTCAATGCGCTCCGGGGTCGTTTGCGCATAATATTCGCCCGTTGTTCCAGCAACAATAATACCGTGAACGACAGCGATAAGGCTTTCAATTAATTGAGCAAAGTTATCTTTGTTAATGGAGTAATCATTATTGTAAGGCGTTACTACCGGTGTATAAATACCTTCAAATTGCATCACCATTTCCCTGTGTCAACGCAATACCATCAGCGTTGATTATTTTGTATAATCTATGTGTACAATATTTTTTCTATCATCGCAATCAAATTTTAAGTAACTTGCGTGGAACGGCCCGCTGACGCGGCTATAAAGAATTGACAGGAACGCGGCTGAGAAGATGAGCAAAAAAGAAAATCTGTACAACGATCTCAAGCGCCAAATTCTCACCATGGAACTGGATCCAGGCATCAGCCTTGATGAAACCAGGCTGGGCAAAAAATACACCCTGTCGCGCACCCCCGTTCGCGATATTTTTCGCAGATTGGCAGGCGAAGGATTTTTAAACATTGAAGAAAACCGCGGTGCTTTCGTATCGCCATTGACGTACAAGGCGCTGAGGGATTTTTTCCTGATCGCGCCACCGATTTATGCCGTAATTGCAAATTTAGCGGCACAAAACCGAACACCGGTACAACTCCTTGAGCTAAAGGATACGCAAACCAGATTTCAAAGTGCAATTGCATCTGCAAAACCAGACCAGATGGCCTATTACAACAACCGTTTCCATTTGATCATGGGGCAAATGGCCGACAACCAGTATCTCTGGCCGAGTTTGCAACGCTTGTTAATTGATCACGGCCGGATTGGTCATACTTTTTACCGACCGCGCAATCAGGATATGAAACAAAACCTGGATACTGCTTGTTTGCACCACGACCAATTCATTGCAGCAATCGAATCCCACGATGTCGAAACAGCTGAGAAACTCGTTCATGAGCATTGGAAATTATCCCGTGATAATATCGACATGTTTGTCAGGCCGGACCCGCTTGATATAAAGTTGGGTTCTGTTGACAAACACACATAGGCCCCACGCCACGTTATCCTGAAATTCTGCACTATTGACATTGCATACAACATGTGTACCATTATGTCAGTAAGTCTGCAAAAGGGGAGCACTATTGATGGGCTGAAACCATTTCAGGAATTCTGAAATTTAATCAAATAGTTTCAATTTGTTTGACTTTATGCGCTGCCTTAGACTTGCAGGTGGATTGAAATGAACACGCAAACCATAAA
>QIIJ01000025.1 GCA_003232595.1 Aurantimonadaceae bacterium
TTGTCATTCTATTTTGTATTTCTTGACAAAATCACCGCTGAAAAGATCGGCCGGACGGCCGGTATTAAAAAACTGCTTACCAGCAAGAATGCGCGTATTTTAATTTATGCCTTCGGCGGTGACAAACCCCGCAACACGGTTCAGAAAAACCCTTACCTGGGTAATCGCGGCGTCACCATTATCAAAAGGCCTGCCGCACCTGGTGCTTTTGATGAAAAAGTTGATCTCGCTGCTGACTACCGTAGTGCTTTTAATGCTGTGCCGGGTGTACTGGTCGGCGTGGCAATGTCATCGGATTCCGATATTGCGCGGGCAGAAAATCTGGTGCTCGAATAAGGCGGACCGCCTGTATCCATCCTCCATTACCGATAAATCACTTGCCAATAAATCCAATTACATCCTAAACTTGCTTTACCAACAAACAATGCCGCAATGGCAAAATGATGCTCCGTAACTGCGGGGTTGAGTAAAATAGTCTTTCGGGAGGAAAGTATGAGCACAGTTTCCATGAATGTGAACGGTCGCGAGGTTTCGGCGGATGTCGAAGACCGTACATTACTGGTTGAATTTATTCGCGAAAACCTCAAACTGACCGGTACCCATGTGGGCTGCGATACCTCCCAGTGCGGCGCTTGCGTGGTTCATGTGGACGGTAAGGCGATTAAATCCTGCACCATGCTGGCGGTTCAGGCCAACGGCAGCTCTGTGACCACCATTGAGGGTCTTGCCACCAACGGCGAATTGCACCCGGTGCAGCAGGCTTTCCATGAAAACCACGGCCTGCAATGCGGCTTTTGTACGCCTGGCATGATCATGTCGGCAGTCGACATGATTGAGCGACATGATGCCAAACTGGATGAGGCAACCATACGCGCCGAGCTTGAGGGCAATATCTGCCGCTGCACCGGCTACCACAACATCGTCAAAAGCATTCAGGCCGCCTCTGACAAGATCGCCAGCGCTTAAGCACGATCAGTCAGACCCGCCAGAAAAACAATATCGGCGGAAATAGAAGATTTCAGGAGGAACACCCCATGGGAGCAGAAGGTATCGGCGCAAGTGTATTGCGCAAGGAAGACAAGAGATTTATCACCGGCAAGGGAAAATATACCGACGATTTCAAGGTTGAAGGTATGCACTATGCTGCCTTTGTCCGCTCGCCCCACGCGCATGCAAAAATTAACGGCATTGACAAATCGGCAGCAGAAGCGATGCCCGGCGTTGTAGCCGTGCTCGACGGCAAACAGCTTACCGGTGATGGTATTGGCAACATCATTTGCGGATGGGCAATAACGTCGAAAGATGGCAGTGGCATGAATATGGGTGCATGGTCCGCGCTGGCAACCGAAAAAGTACGTTATGTTGGGGACGCTGTTGCCATTATTGTTGCTGAATCGATTGAACAGGCCAAGCTTGCAGCTGAGGCTCTCGTTGTCGATTATGAAGTTTTATCAGTCGTCGTAAATCCAGGGAATTCGATGAACGAGATGAACGAGGGTTCGGAGCAAATTCATGATAATGCGCCCGGAAACTTATGTTTTGACTGGGAAATTGGCGATGAAGCTGCAACAGATGCCGGCCTTGCAGGGGCGGCACATGTTACTGAAATGGATATAGTAAATAACCGCCTGTCACCCAATGCGATTGAACCTCGCTCGGCAATTACAATTTATGACGAAGCAGAAGAGCATTATACGCTTTATACAACCAGCCAGAATCCTCATGTGGCTCGGTTGTTGTTGTCAGCATTTTACAATGTCGCGCCCGAACACAAACTCCGCGTGATTGCACCGCGTGATTGCACCGGATGTTGGTGGTGGATTTGGTTCAAAAATCTATGTTTATCCAGAAGAGATAACGTGTCTTTGGGCGTCACTGAAATGCAACTGCTCGATTAAATGGACTGCAGATCGAAGCGAATCTTTTCTAACCGATGCCCATGCTCGCGACCATGTTACCAGTGCAAAAATGGGATTTGATGAAAATGGTAAAATCGTAGGTTTCAAAGTGGA
>QIIJ01000312.1 GCA_003232595.1 Aurantimonadaceae bacterium
CCTTGCTTTCGGGTACGAAATGAGTGGGCCATCCAGCTTGGGCTGCCCGGCGACTAAGATCGGTTTCCTCAAAATAAAGAAAGAAGGTTTCGTCAAACATGCCTATCTCATCGAGGGTCGATTTTCGGATCATCAGACTGGCACCAGCCAGCCAGTCGACAGTTTCAATTTTATTTGGGGTTTCCACCCAAATCCTTTTCGTCCTGAGCCAGCGGCTAACAGGGCCGAATTTAGCGGCGCCCTCAAATTCACTGGCAATTGACGGGAAGCGAAAAGTGGTGAGGTGAGTGGCACCGTCGATCCCATGGATATAACTTCCGGCAAGCCCTATTCTTGGATGCGTTTCTAGGTGGTTCAGAAGTGTTAGAATTGCAGTTTTTTCCGGGAAGGCATCAGGATTCAGAATATAGATAAAATCCGCGGCGACTCCGTTTGACAGCCCCGCTTGGATGCCAAAATTATTGCCCGATCCAAAGCCTCCATTATGACCTGACTGGACGATACGCACCTTCGGTGTGGTTTTGTCCCAGCCTTGCGCAGCGATATGTGCCGCTATCGTTTCGAAGGAACCGTCCTGGCTGTCATTGTCGACAATGAGAATTTCACCAATGATTT
Source organism: Aurantimonadaceae bacterium (assembly GCA_003232595.1). Classification (GTDB taxonomy): domain Bacteria; phylum Pseudomonadota; class Alphaproteobacteria; order Rhizobiales; family Rhizobiaceae; genus SZUA-100. Next base: position 616 of record QIIJ01000312.1, read on the forward strand.
CACTCATTGCAGCATGGGCCGTTTCGGCTGATTTCAGCGTCATTTGGGCGGTTTTGTAGTTAAGAATAACGGTTAACAGTACAGGCGCTTCTGACACGGTCATTCGGCTGCCTGACTCTTCAGTGTGTCCGGCACTCTGTGTGAGAATACGAACTGCTGTTCGGCTGCTTCAAGAACACCTTTTATGCGCCTTGCCAGAACCCGGACATTGGGTTCCAGCACCATTGAATCGTGATCTCCTGGTACCTCGTAAACATTGATATCTGGCGCATATTGGGTCCATGCATTGTCTGGAAAGAGATAGTGACGATGCTTATCCACGAGCCGGCCTGGGGCCACTTCCCACTTGCCAGACTGTGGTGGTCGAAATAGCGAGAGCGGGCCGGACCATGGCACGACCTGGTAGGCACTCGTATTCTCAAGAAAAGCCATCTCGATCGCTGCATCGTGGAAATGAATGCCGTCCCCGGAATTTTCATCCGTGGTGTTACTCCATTTTCTTTGTTCCCATTCCAGACGTTGTCTGGCCCCATAGCCAATCCCCTGTTTCTTTAGGTTCAGCCAGTTGATCATAATCCGGTCACGGCGCGAAAGAGCAGGCCGTACCGGCAGAGGAGTATCCAGCATGACCAGAGCGATAACATTTTCGCCAACCGCTTTGAGCTGGCAGGCAATTTCAAGCGCGGTTATCCCGCCACCGGAAAAACCGCCAATCATATAGGGCCCTGTCGGTTGGACCTGACGCATCTCGGTGATATAGTCACGGGCGGTGGCAGTAACGCTATGATGCGGTTCTTCATCACCATAAAGGCCCCGTGCCTGAAGCCCGTAGAACGGTCGGTCAGTGCCGACAAGGTGCGCAAGGTGGCGCAAGTTCAGTACATTGCCAAACATGCCGGCCACCAGAAAGAACGGTGTTTTTGGCCCCCCCTCACCGGAATGCATTGGCACCAGATAGGTGAAGCGGCGTTCGGGTTTTGCAGGTATTGTCCTGGCGTCAGACTCCGCATCATCATCGCCATCGCTGGCACCACCACGCGCCGCGACCAGTTCAGCGAATTTGCGGATGGTCGGGGCTTCAAACAACACCGAAATTGGAAAATCCACCTGCCAGGATTTACGGGCTTTGGCAATCAGTCGCACAGCGATCAGTGAATGCCCGCCAAGATCAAAGAAATTGTCTTCAACCCCGATCTGATCGATCCCGAGCAATTCCTGCCAAAAGCCGGCAAGACGAGTTTCAATGGCATTTTCCGGCGCGACATAGTCGGAATTCAGTTCCGGTCGCTGAAATTTTTGATCAGAATTTTCTGTTTCATCGGTGTTTCCAGCCTGGGCAATCAGTGCGTTAAGCTCGAGGGATGATAGAATCACCTGAGGCTGATCGCTGTTCAACGACTGTAAGAAAAGGGCCGCTCCTTCCATGGCGCGGATGCCTTGGGTCAGGTTGTGACTCAGGCGTTCTTCGGCGGGGGATAGCGGTCTTTGGCTGAGATCCAATTCGATTGCTTGCACTGTATTTAAATCGGGTTTGGCGCCAAACTCAGTCACATTTTCTATCCGGTGGATCGAAAAATCGATGAT
>QIIJ01000264.1 GCA_003232595.1 Aurantimonadaceae bacterium
GCATGAACATTGGTGGCGGCAGCAATAGCAATGTTGTCGTCTGGGATCAGGACAAGTAGCGCATACCACATTGTATTCGAGCCGTTATGCCAAACGAACGGTTCAAAATTGTCTGATGTCTCAATCACCCATCCTAGGCCGTAGTCTCTAGCACCCGGTGATTGCATTGTTTGACAGCTTGTCTGGGTCAGGAAATAAGGGGTAAGACCTTTGCACGCGCGAATATGGACCAGCCCCCAGGTTGCCAGGTCCGCCATACTGAGATGAATTGAACCGGCCGGGCCCATCCAACTGGGATTATCTGCTGCCGGATCTTCTGGTGCCATCGGGCGTTTAAAACCCAAAATGCTCCGATGCCCTCTTGGTGCATCAAATTCTTGTGGCGCACCAAAGCCAAGAGACTTGAGCCTGAGTGGCTCAGCGATCTCGGACAATATCAGATCCTCCCACGAAGACCCCCTTATTTCTTCGGCAATGAACCCTGCCATCACATATCCAATGTTGGAATAGGCAAACGAGCCGACTTCGCTCTTGCTTGGCTTGCTCCACAGTGCTGAAAGCACTGCGTAGCGATCTTTGTGCGGATCATTGGTTTTCGTTTGCAACCGGATTGATAAAGGGGCGTTCGTGGGCAGCCCAGCCGTATGGCTCAAAAGTTGCCGTAGTGTCAGTGCTCTCCAGTCCGGGTGCATGCTTTCGCTATATGCAGTGAGATATGTCTCTATTGGTGCATCAAGCGTCAACACCCTCCTTTCCACCAAACGCATCACCAGTGTCGACGTAAATGATTTGCTGATGGATCCGATATGCCAGCGTGCGTCTTGGGCCACGGCCAATGTGCCGCTCTTTACTGTTGGGCCCGCTGTCATGACGACAGGCTGGGCGTTTCCTGTCTTGTGTACCAGACTCATTGCAAATCGAGGGTCAGCCGAAGTCGCGCGATTAAAGCTGGTTTCAAAGTTGATTTCTTGTGCCAGCACAGGTCCCGTCATTAGCCAAAGAATCAAAGCTCGGAAAATTGGTTTCACCTGTAGTGATATTGATCGACGCATACCTTACACGTGGTGATTGGGGCAAATTATTCAACTCTTCATCCAATCAAAATTTGCCGTTGGATCTGAATTTGACACAGGACACTATGTCGGAAGGCGTTGTCACATTAACCTGCCCCGATTGTGGGCCTTGTGATTTTGGGCTAGCTGACCAGGATGCAAACACCGTCTATCAACTATAAGCGCTATCGCTTCCCGCCGCAGATCCTACGGTGCGGCGAAGCGCGAGGTCGCGCCCGGCCTGGACCACTGGTCGCACAAGGGCCTCAACAATCGCGCCGAAAACAGCCACCCATTGCCTGACAGTGGTTTGTCTCCAAACCATGAAAAGGGGCCGTTTCGAAAACGAGAACGGGCGATGCAGGGGGTTCGGTCTCCGGGGGGATTGCAGAGATTTGTCGCCGTTCACTCAACCACCCGCAATTGCTTCTCCGTCCCAGCCCGCCGCCGCTCAGCCTTAACAATTCGATACCATCGACTGGAAACATTTGAGGCATGGAATGTCGTGATCAGCGTCGGTTGAATATCAATACCTGGGCTTCTTCAGGGTAAGTCAGTTAACGTGACAACACCGATACGATACGTCGCTTTCAAATTTCTGCCATCACCCAAATTCAAGCATAACTCGACACAGAATATCAAATACCAGTGGCTGGAAGAAGTTAACTTGGTTGTTATTAGGTTGCTGATGTAGTATAAGGTCCGCCACTAGATACCTAACTTTGCGGAGAATCTATTGACGCGCGAAGAATTCAT
>QIIJ01000565.1 GCA_003232595.1 Aurantimonadaceae bacterium
CTACTTGACCACCGGCAATTTGGCCTCGTTCCACGCGTTGATGCCGCCATCGACATCAGTGATTTTTGCAAAGCCCAGTTCATCCATTTTGGCCGCTGCCTTGCCGCTGCGTTTGCCCGATCCGCAATAGACGACATAATGTTTGCTCTTATCAAGCTGACTGATTTTTTCTATGAAGTCGTCATTCTTGAAATCGATATTTTCTGCGCCCGCAAGGTGTTCGGAGCCAAATTCTTTGGGCGTGCGGACGTCGAGCAAGATAGTATCCTTGTCCTCTGTCAATAGCTTTCTGGCATCGCTCACGCCAACCAGCGTTATCGCGGAGGCTTGTTCCGCCGCTGCATCAGTATCCGCCGTCGGCGCATTATTTTCGCAAGATGCGAGCGTTAACCCCAATATGACTCCGAAAGTTACTTTCAAATGTGACATGATATTCCTCTTTGAATTTGGGTTGGTGATTGATCGTAATTGTTCAAAATATTTCTATATTCACCGCCGGATAGCGTCGGTGTAAGCGGTGTATTCATCGCCGAATTCGCGCTAAAAAATTCTGCAATTCCGCAATTCCGGGGACATAATGCTTAATTATATGCTCTAGACATGCCGCAACGCCATATTGCAAATTAAGTATTATGTCCCCGGAATAAACGTCACCCCCACCTATCGCCCAACCACCGTAACCCTTAATCAAAGCTTCTGTTTGCAGAAAATAGTTAAAGGGTATAGCCACCGGCTGTCTTGCCAACTGTGTGACTGATATCACCAAAGGCAAGAAAATTGAATCTATAGTCGCGTGGTTATGGAGGGGGAGTTCCAATGACACGGATTATGTTTGCGGCATTGGCTTTTGCAATGTTCTTTGGTGCTTCGGCGTCGGAGGCCAAAAAGGTTGCGCTCATCATCGGTAATTCCGAATATCAGATAACCAGCCCGCTTGCGAACCCGAGCGGAGATGCAAAGCTGATTGCTACATCTGCGCGGAAAGCGGGGTTTGATGTTGTTACCACCGCACTCGATCTGCCGATTGGCGATTTTCAAAAGGTTTTGCGGAATTTTCGCACCACTGCCGATGGCGCGGAAGTAGCGATGGTCTATTATGCCGATGCCGGGCATGGTATTGAAGGACAGGGAAAGAATTGGCTGATCCCGGTCGATGCAGAGCTGGGTAGCGCGCGGGACTTGCCTTATGAAGCGGTCGAACTTGATCGGGTGATGGAAACCATTGCAGGCGCACGGATGCGGATCGTTATCCTTGATGCCTGCCGGAACAACCCTTTTGCCCGGACATGGAAATCAAGCACACGGGCTGTGACCAATGGTCTGGCAGGAATGGATGTGGATGATGTGCTGATTATCTATGCTGCTGCGCCGGGGCAAACGGCCGCAGATGGCACCGGTATAAATTCGCCTTTCGCGACATCACTGGCAAAAAGATTGCCGCAGCCTGATCTCCCGATACAATTGCTGGGCGGAACGGTGCGTGACGATGTTTTGGCCGCTACCGGCGGCGATCAGCGACCCTTTGTCAGCGCGAGCATCACCGGGACACCGGTTTATCTAGTGCCGCGAACCAAGGTTGCGGCTGTTGCGCCGGTAGCCCCTGGAATCGCGCCTAATCTTGAAGCTATCGAGGACTTAACTTGGCAAGGGGCGTTAGCTGCTAACAATATCAGCGCCTTCAGTGCCTATTTATCGCAATTCCCCAAAGGGAAATATGCTCTTGCCGCCGGACGAAAAATCTCTGAATCCATGGGATTGACTGCTGTAGCGGCTAGTGGAACCGTTGCCGTTAGCGCGGCGGTGACTGGCAAATATGTGCTGAGCAATATCACTATCGAATGCGTCAAGGTTTCCGGCATCTCTTTTTTCCCCGACCAGATTTTCTTGAGTTTTGTAGGAGGAAATCGATTCCCTGAACGAGGCACAAAACCCCATAAAATAAAGAAGGGAGAGAGTTGGACTCTCGAAGGGAGCTTCCCGCTCGAAAGATCGTCCAGTTTTCGCGTGATGGAACATGACCCTGTTGGCGGGCATGATGAAATTGGAACCATTGATCT
>QIIJ01000226.1 GCA_003232595.1 Aurantimonadaceae bacterium
GTGACCTGGTTGTTGAAGCAGTCTTTGAAGATGCATCCATCAAGGCAGATGTCACCGAAAAGGTCGAGGTAGTGGTCGGCAAGGACGTGATCTTCGCCTCCAACACATCGACCATTCCGATCACCAATCTGGCCAAAGCCTCGAAACGGGCGAAAAATTTCATCGGTATTCACTTCTTCTCACCGGTTGACCGCATGCTGCTGGTGGAAATCATTATGGGCAAAAAAACCGGCGATGCCGCCCTTGCCATGGCCGTTGACTATGTGCTGGCGATCAGGAAAACCCCGATTGTGGTCAACACGCGCGGTTTTTTCGCCAATCGCTGCGTCTTCCGCTATATGAACGAGAGCTACAACATGCTGATGGAAGGTGTGCCACCAGCCATGATTGAAAATGCCGCTAAAATGGCCGGCATGCCGGTAGGACCATTATCGCTCAATGACGAAGTGGCGATTGATCTTTCGCAAAAAGTGCTGCGCCAGACGGTGAAGGATCTGGGCGAGGGCGCAGTAGATCCGCGTTACCTCGAACTGGTTGATACCATGGTTGAAAAAAACGGACGCCTTGGTCGCAAGAACGGCAAGGGCTTTTACGATTATCCTGATAAACCGGCCAAAAAGCATCTCTGGCCGGAACTGAAGACCCTTTATCCGCAGCAGAATGCGGATGACGTCGATATTCAGGATTTGAAAGATCGTTTCCTGTTCACAATGGCGCTTGAAGCCGCCCGCACCATTCAGGAAGGCGTTGTGACCGATATCCGTGAGGCCGATGTTGGGGCCATTATCGGCTTTGGTTTTGCACCCTATACCGGTGGGCCGCTGTCCTATATTGACGGCATGGGTGTTGACAAATTCGTGGCCCGCGCCAGGCAACTGGCCAGAAAATACGGGCCTCATTTCAAGCCGATAATGGCTAAGAATGGTGAAACATTCTATGGCAAATTCCGCCCCGATGGCGCTGACAAAAAGGCTGCTTGATTTTTTGCAGGGATAAATCATTGTGTAGGGGCGTCCATTGGGCGCTCTTTCCATTTGTATTATTCGGAGGTCCCGTTTGTCCAAAACAATTGATTACTATGTCTATAGCGGTTCGCCGTTTTCCTATCTTGGCCATCAGGCTATCATTGATGTGGCGCAAAAACACGGGACTGAGGTGAACTACAAGCCGGTATTTCTACCGGGTCTGTGGAAGAATTCCGGCGCGGTCATTCCAGCAGAGCGTCCGCTAGTGCGCCAGCACTACCGCTTGATTGAATTACAGAGGATCGCCCATTTCCGCGGACTGCTAATTAACATCAAACCAAAATACTGGCCGGTTGATGCCAGCCTTGCCGATCTTTGTGCTATTGCCATTGTGGCCACGGGTCAGGACCCTGCGGAATTCATGTCCCGAATATTCAAGGGCATGTGGGTGGATGAAGCCGATATGTCCAGTGCGGAGGAAATATCGGCAAGACTGGCCGATTGCGGACATAATGCGGAAGATATTCTGGCATTTGCCAATTCTGAAAAGGCTGAGAGCATCCGTCAGACTAATACCAATGAGGCAATTGCATTCAATGCGGTGGGTGTGCCTGCTTATGTGCTTGATGGCGAAGTGTTCTGGGGTCAGGATCGCATAGAATATATCGATCACGCACTTTCGAGCGGCCGGTCGGCAATTACCGGGTAACCGCATCCAAATTAATCGGCATAGTTGCTGGACTCTTGGCGTTAGTGCCGATAAACAGGTATTATTTCCTAGTGCTGAATAATTTCCTTTGTGCTGTGGAAAAGGGAGTTCAGGTGCCATGTTGACACACGACAGGGTTTGGGCTGCGATTGACAGGCTTGCCC
>QIIJ01000629.1 GCA_003232595.1 Aurantimonadaceae bacterium
ATTGAGGACGGCATTATCGCTGCCTGTGGCGCGGAATTCTCAAAGATCAACTTCAACAAAAAAGTTGAAACCGTTGATTGCAAAAGAAACTGCATCTTTCCCGGCCTGATTGATGGCCGCGTATTTATCGGTGAACCGGGGGCAGAACATCGTGAAACCATCGCTTCTGCAAGTGCGGCTGCTGCCGCTGGCGGTGTCACTTCGATGGTGATGATGCCCGATACCAATCCGGTGATCGATGATGTGGCGCTGGTCGAATTTGTCCGCCGAACCGCTGATGAGACCGCTAATGTCAATATCTATCCGACGGCGGCATTAACCCGTGGTCTTGCAGGCCAGGAAATGACCGAAATCGGGTTGATGAAAGATGCAGGCGCGGTCGCCTTTTCCAATGCCAAACCGTCTCTGATTCGCTGCTGATGCGCCGCGCCCTCACCTATTCAAGTGATTTTGACAGTCTCGTAATGCACTATTGTGAGGATGAGGCACTTTCCCGTGGCGGAGTAATGAATGAGGGGCTCAATGCCACAAGACTGGGCCTGCAGGGCATACCAAAAGAGGCCGAGATCATACCGCTGGAGCGCGATCTGCGCCTTGTTGCTCTCACCGGCGGGCGCTATCACGCAGCAACCGTTTCCACCGCAGAAAGTGCTGCCGCCATTGCCGCAGCAAAATCAAAAGGTCTGCCCGTAACTGCCAGCGTATCAATCAATCACCTCACCTTGAATGAGAATGATATTGGCCGCTATCGTACATTTTTCCGCCTTTCACCGCCGCTGCGCATGGAAGATGACCGCCTTGCAATGATCGAGGCCCTTCGCGATGGCACAATCGATATCATCGTTTCCAACCATGACCCACAGGATGTGGATACCAAGCGCCACCCCTTTGCCGAGGCTGCAAGCGGTGCCGTTGGCCTTGAAACCCTGCTTGCTGCAACCCTTCGCCTTCACCACAACAACGAAGTACCGCTAATGCGGCTGATTGAGGCAATGACGATAGCTCCCGCGCGCCTGTTTGGCCTGCCGGGCGGTTCACTCGAACCGGGGAAACCGGCTGATCTCATTATCGTTGATATCGATGAGCCCTGGATACTGGATGACGCTGATCTTAAATCGCGCTCCAAGAATACCCCGTTTGAAGGTGCACGATTCCAGGGCCGGGTCTTGCAAACTTTGGTTGCAGGCCGCACAATATACGATTGTAACAGTCAATAGCACAATAAAAGCAAGGGGAAGCTTGTGCCCAATCCCATCGTGTGGTCTCTCGCCTGGCCCTATCTGGCAGCTGCTTTTGCTTTTGGCTACCTTCTGGGTTCAACATCGGGTCTGGCAGTATCGGGGCGACCAATGTGCTGCGCACAGGCAACTGGAAACTTGCCGCCCTCACTGTTTTGGCCGACTTGCTGAAGGGAACAATTGCAGTATTGATTGCTGCCAATTGGGGACCGGATCAGGCCATCCTTGCGGGCTTTGGCGCCTTTATCGGCCACCTTTTTCCGTTCTGGCTGCGGTTTGCCGGCGGCAAGGGTGTGGCGACCTATATCGGTGTGTTGCTGGGTCTAATGGTGCTTGCCGGCAACTACTGGCCGGTTGCGGTATTTGCCACCACATGGATCGCCATGGCGGCAATATTTCGAATTTCATCGCTTGCCGCCATCGTTGCAATGCTTGTCACACCGGCATTTCTGTGGTGGTTGTGGATGGCTCAGGAATTTGAACTGATGGCGCTGCTTTCAATTATTGCCATTGCCAAACACCACCAGAATATTGTCCGCCTCATCAAGGGAACCGAAAGCC
>QIIJ01000080.1 GCA_003232595.1 Aurantimonadaceae bacterium
ATTGGCTGGGCGGTGCAAACAACGGCATTGAGTTATTTCAACAAAGCGCTGATTGCCGCAAGCGAAGAAGAACATAAATGACAATGACACATTTGTAATTTGAATAAATCCTCAATTTGGCCAAGAATATCTGGCGTGCTGGCAGTATGTTAATAAGGAAATCCGCTATGACCAAACAAATTACCACCCGACGTAGTCTGCTTGGCCTGTTGACAGGAACGATGGCTGCAATATTTCAACCCGCCAAGGCTTTTGCCGCCATACTAACGCCGCCTGCCTCCAGGGGACCATTCTACCCTGACCCTGCCATGCGTTTTGATGATGCAGACAATGATCTGGTAAAAATCGAGGGTGTCGTTAAGCAGGCGGGTGGTGAGGTGGTTTTTCTCAATGGCAGGGTTTTAGACAGGCAGGGTAAACCTGTGGAAAATGCCCGTGTGGAAATCTGGCAATGCGATGTCAACGGTCGTTATCTTCACACCGGCGACAGGCAGGCCATTGATCGCGATACCGGGTTTCAGGGATTTGGTCATTTTATTACCGGCGCTGATGGTCAATACGAATTTCGCACAATAATGCCGGTTTCCTATCCTGGTCGCACCCCGCATATTCATGTCAGGGTCATTGCCGGTGGAACTGAATTTATCAGCCAGTTTTATATCGCGGGAAATTCTGCCAACAACCGCGATTTCCTCTATAACAGGCTGGCAAATGATCAGCGACCAGCCGTTGAGATGGTGTTTGCCGACAAGGGCAGGGGGCTCGAAACGCAGGTGGATATTGTATTCTGATATTTCCCAAGGCGAATTGTAGCAGGACGTGCAAAAGATCGGCTCATCAATAAAACCAGGCTGTGGAACTGAAGGCAATGAGCCGGGGCTGCACATTATCGCCGAATTGATCTATGTTGGCCGGATATGATTCATCTGTTTGGAGATTAGTGCAGCAATGTATCTGCCTGTTAGCCTGCTTGTCACGACCATTTTGCTCGGTGCTGGTTATGCAGCACCTTCAAAATCAGCAGTAGAAGGTCAATTTCGCCAATGGCTGCAAAAAGAAATGCGTCTTGCAGCTACCAAATCAGGCATACCTGCGGCAACCTATGATGCAGCAACTGGCAATCTTACCCTCAACTGGAAACTGCCTGATCTGGCACCGCCGGGCTCGGCCAAAAAAACCGCGCCGCAAAGGCAATCAGAATTTCGTGCGCCGGGGCGCTATTTCAACGAGCGCTCAATGAACACGCTGGTCAAGCGCGGGCGGGCGAGATTGAAGCAGTGGAAACGGACGCTTGATCGCATTGAGCGCCGCTACGGTGTGCCACGTCGGATAATTGTCGCTGTTTGGGGCCGCGAATCTGGCTTCGGCCAGGTGAAAATGCCCAACAACGCCATCCGGGCCCTTGCAACGGAAGCCTTCATGGGCCGCCGCAAGGCTTTGTTTCAAAAGGAGTTTGTTGCTGCGCTGAAAATTGTTGCAAACGGCGATATTCAATCGCGCAGGATGGGCAGTTCCTGGGCAGGGGCGCTTGGCCAGCCTCAATTCCTGCC
>QIIJ01000065.1 GCA_003232595.1 Aurantimonadaceae bacterium
ATCATCACCAGCGCCGGCGAACTGGACGGCGCAAGTGCGGATATGGCGCAGGCCATCGCCGAGATATTGGGCATTGAAATCGAACACGCTACGGTTCAGGGCCTGTCAGCGGTGCTGAGCGGCATTGCGTCCGGTCGTTTCCAGTTTGCAATGGGCCCGATCGGAGATTTTAAATCGCGCGAGGAATCTGTCGATTTTGTTGTCTGGGTGCAGGAATTCGTCGTGTTTGCCGTTCAGGCGGGCAACCCAAAAGGTATTGATGACCTGGCGGATGTCTGCGGCAACCGCATCGCGGTGATGGCTGGCGGTTCAGCAGAGCGTGTCATTGGCGAACAGTCGGACATCTGTACAGCGGCGGGCGAAGAACCTGTTGACATAAAAGCGTTCGCTGACCAACCGACATCGGTGCTGTCTGTTCGGGCCGACCGAACGGACGCGTTCTTTTCTTCGCAAGCGCCGCTAAGCGTTTTTGTGGCACAATCAGACGGTGAACTTGAACTTGCAGCAGTTGGCAAAGTAAATGGGTTTCCTGGATTGGTTCAAGGGGCGGTGTTTCCAAAAGAATCAGCCCTTACGGAAATCATTCTTGAAAGCATCAAAATCCTTGTTGACATATGCCAAGATCATGACCAAGTGGGGGCTTGAGAACAACATGTTTGATAACCCGGGGATCAATCTGGCGACACGTTAAGCCGCGATAGGAGAAAAGTAGATGGCCGATGTAACCGAGCAAGTCGAAGCGGCAGAAATGCCCATAAACGACGTCGCTAATGCGCATCGGCCATTTCCACTCAAACAAACAATTCTTTGGGCTATCACCCTAATTTTTCTCACTGACTTTCTGATTATTGTTGCCAACAACGATAACTTCAAATGGGCGATCATAGCAGAGTATTTCACGGCCGAGTCGGTCCTGCGTGGTCTGACTGTCACCATCGGGCTTTCGATCGTATGTATGATCCTTGGAACCATAATTGGTGTTCCCCTTGCTGTGGCACGAATGTCCAATGACCGACTCCTCAGTTCGGCGGCCTGGGTTTACATCTGGTTCTTTCGCGGAACCCCACTGCTTGTGCAGCTGATTTTCTGGTTCAATTTTTCAGCGCTATTTCCGAACATATCGATAGCCATTCCGTTTGGCCCGACATTGGTCAGCTGGGAAACCAACGTCCTGATAACGACGTTGACAGCTGCAGTTGCCGGGCTCGCGCTGAATGAAGCCGCCTATATGGCCGAAATAACCCGAGGCGGGTTACTGTCTGTCAACAAAGGTCAGTATGAAGTCACCGAGGCGTTTGGCATGTCCAGAAGCCGCGCGCTTTTGCGGATAATTATCCCGCAGGCGATGAAGGCAATAATTCCTCCGACGGGCAACCAATTCATCAACCTTATCAAAGCAACATCACTGGTAAGCGTGATTGCCATGGGGGATTTGCTGTATTCCGTGCAGGCCATCTATAACCGAACGTTCCAGATCATACCGATGCTGCTGGTGGCCGCTTTTT
>QIIJ01000073.1 GCA_003232595.1 Aurantimonadaceae bacterium
AAACCCGTACAGGCATTTGCGGCACCTGTTATGGTCGCGATCTTGCCCGTGGTACGCCGGTTAATCTCGGCGAGGCGGTTGGTGTTATTGCAGCCCAGTCGATTGGTGAACCGGGTACCCAGCTGACCATGCGCACCTTCCACATTGGTGGCACGGCGCAGGTGGTGGATACATCGTTCATCGAAGCCGCGTTTGACGGCGTCATTGCACTTCGAAACCGCAATGTGGTGCGTGATTCCGATGGCCGGTTGATGGTTATGGGCCGTAATATGTCGATCCAGATTCTCGATGAGCAGGGTCAGGAGCGCGCCATTCAGCGTGTTGCCTATGGTTCGCGCATTCATGTCGATGATGGCGACAAGGTCAAGCGTGGTCAGCGGTTGGCCGAGTGGGATCCTTATACACGGCCAATTCTGACTTCTGTTGGCGGTGAGGTAGAGTTTGAAGATCTGGTTGAAAACGTCTCTGTCTCTGAATCGGCTGACGAATCCACCGGTATCACCAAACGTATGGTGATCGACTGGCGCGCCCATCCGCGCGGCGGCGATCTTAAGCCTGCCATGTTGATCAAGGACAAAAAGGGCAATATCGCCAAGCAGGCCAAAGGCGGTGAAGCCCGCTTCCAGCTTTCGGTCGATGCGGTGTTCTCGGTGGAACCCGGTTCAACCGTCAAGGCAGGTGATGTGCTTGCCCGTATCCCGCTTGAATCTGCCAAGACAAAAGATATCACTGGCGGTCTGCCGCGGGTGGCTGAATTGTTCGAAGCCCGTCGTCCGAAAGATTGTGCAGTTATCGCAGAAATCGACGGCACCATTCGTTTTGGTCGCGATTATAAAAACAAGCGTCGTATTCACATCGAACCTAATGATGAAACGGTCGAACCGGCGGAATATCTCATTCCAAAGGGCAAGCCGTTCCATTGGCAGGAAGGTGATCCGATTGAAGGTGATCCGATTGAGCAGGGTGAATATATTCTCGATGGCAATCCGGCACCGCACGATATCCTTGCAATCAAGGGTGTTGAGGCGCTGGCCTCTTATCTCGTCAACGAGATTCAGGAAGTTTACCGACTGCAGGGTGTTGGCATCAATGACAAGCACATTGAAGTGATTGTCCGCCAGATGCTGCAGAAGGTGGAACTGACTGATGCCGGTGAATCGGGCCTTGTGCGCGGTGAACAGATCGACCGGATCGAAATGGACATCATGAACGAAAAGCTGGTTGAGGAAGGCCGCAAGCCCGCCGTTGGTGTGCCTGTACTGCTTGGCATCACCAAGGCCAGCCTGCAAACCCGTTCGTTTATCTCGGCTGCATCGTTCCAGGAGACTACTCGTGTATTGACTGAGGCGGCTGTTGCCGGCAAATCCGACACGCTCGAGGGATTGAAAGAAAACGTCATCGTTGGCCGCCTCATCCCGGCGGGTACCGGTGGTGTAATGGCCCAGGTCCGCCGTATTGCCAATGCGCGTGATGATCTGATTGTTGACGCAAGACGCAAGGCAGCAGAAGCCGCAAGAGCCGATGCGTTGCTGGCGCCGATGCGTTGCTGGCAGATATGAGCCAGATGGAGCAGCCGGAAACCGGCGGAGAAGCTGCTGAATAGCCGATTGACCGGACTCAATACCAAAAAGGCCACCTTAATCGGGTGGTCTTTTTTATGGAATATTGGTCATGCGATCTGAACAATGCTTAGTACGGCCAAATAGTGAATTGAGGCGGCACACAAAACGAAAGTGTGCCAGATGGCGCGGTTAAAGCGCCAGTCGTCTCGCTGATAGAATATAATGCCAACTGAATAGACCAGCCCACCTGCGATAATCAGGCTAATGGAATAAGAGCTGAGTGATTCATAGATCGGTTTGAAGGCGGCTACCGCAAGCCAACCCTGTCCAATATACAGGGCTAGA
>QIIJ01000054.1 GCA_003232595.1 Aurantimonadaceae bacterium
ATGGAAATGGCCGCCTGTCCCGTGTGCTGACAACTTTGCTGCTACTTCGAGCGGGGTATGATTATGTCCCCTACGCTTCGCTCGAAAGCGTAGTCGAAGAAAACAAAGACCTTTATTACAAAGCCTTGCGCCGCACCCAAACGACGCTGAACGGCGATGAACCCGACTGGGAGCCATGGGTGGGCTTCTTCCTGCGCTGCCTCAAAAAACAGAAAAACAATCTGGCCGAGCGACTGGACCGCGATCAGATTGCCGGTGACGACAATGCTGAATTGCCGGAAATTTCCTTAAAAATTCTGATCCTGCTACGCACCCATGATCGCCAGAATATCGCGCAAATTACCAAGGCAAGCGGCGCAAACAGAAACACGATCAAGCTGAGATTGCGTGAGTTGGTGAGTGCCGGAAAGATCAGACGACACGGCAAAGCGAGGGCCACATGGTACACGTTGTGAACAGGGTTACTTTGTTTGATTTAGTGTTCCTCTATAACACGGCAATTAATTGCTTGGGTTGCCATCGGTTTTTGATACATGTTCAAGCACTTTGTTGTAAAATTGGTTCCAGACTGAGCCAGCAGGAGGGGTAATGCCAAGGATATTTGACAACATTGATAACGACCTTCTTCCCGAGTTGAAGAATGTTCTGGACGTGTCAAATCGTGCCGATTTTTGTGTGGGCTATTTCAATTTGCGCGGATGGCAAAAAATCGATGCCCACATTGAAAAATGGTCGGGACAAGATGGCAATGCATGCCGCTTGCTTGACGGGGCTGGGTCGTTCGAAACTGTATGAGTTGATTTCTTCCGGCGACATTGAAACGGTCAAAATTGGGCGTTGCACATTGATCCCGGTCGAGAGTCTTTATCGACTAATTGACAATGCCCGGCGCTAAAATTCTCACCGCCGCGTTCCGAAAGTGCCGGTGAGGATTTTCGCGCCGTCGCGCAATTGATCGAGATAGTCCGACCAATGCTGCATCATGCGGACGCGTTCATCCCAAAATTCGCCTCTTGAATATGCGCGGCGCACACTGTTGGCATCTTGATGCGCAAGCTGTCTTTCTATCGCATCGGGGTTCCACAATCCCATCTCGTTAAGGAGCGTGGCCGCCATGGCGCGGAAGCCATGCGCTGTCATTTCATCGGGGCCAAAGCCCAAACGCCTTAGCGCTCCGTTGACGGTATTTTCAGACATGGGTCGTTTCCAAGTCCGCAGCGAGGGAAACAGATAAGTGTGATCGCTGGTAAGGGGCCGCAATTCTTCTATGATCGTGAGCGCCTGAGTTGAAAGTGGCACTTTGTGGGGAAACCGCATTTTCATCTTGTCCGCCGGGATAGACCAAATGGCTTTGGTCATATTCAGTTCGGACCATTCCGCTTTTCTAAGCTCTCCAGGGCGAGCGAAAAGATGCGGCGAGAGACGCAAGGCAAACTTGGTAATCTCATGGCCTTTATAGTCTTCAATGGCTCTCATTAGCTCGCCAGCGGCGTCTGTTTCGGTAATCGCTGCGAGATGTTTGACCTTGGGTGTAATAAGCGCGCCGCGCAGGTCAGATGCAATGTCGCGCTCGGCCCTTGCAGTGGCAATGGCATAGCGGAAAACTC
>QIIJ01000411.1 GCA_003232595.1 Aurantimonadaceae bacterium
CGCAGATATTGCGGATCGCGCTCGTCGATGTCGGCAGGTTCGCCATCAGTGACTATCAGCAGCAATTTGTGCTTTTCGCTGCGCTGCATCAGGTGGTGCCCGGCATGGCGCATCGCTGCCCCCATGCGGGTTGAAAGCCCGCCTTTCATTCCCGCCATACGGCTTTTGACATCATCATCAAGACGCTGCTCAAAATCCTTGAAGCGGTAATATTGCACATCGTGGCGTCCGTCAGAGGCAAATCCGTGAATGGCAAACGGGTCACCAATGCCGTTGATTGCCGTTGCCACCAGTGCGGAAGCATCTCTGGTCAGTTCAAGCACCGTGCGCTCACTGCCGCGCACGGTTTCGTTGGTTGATTCCCGCCAGGTCACGGCGGTTGATCACATTGCGCATGGTGATACGCGTATCCGGCTGCATGCCAATACGCGTCATGGTGATGGCATCAACCGCGGCGTTTATATCAAGCTCGTCACCATCCTCCAGCCGCCGCTGGCGTGAGACCCCTTGCGGTCGCAGGCGATCGATAATCTGCTTGATGCGGTGGCTGACCCCCTTGTGCTCGCTCAAAACCTTGTCAATGCGTTCAACTTCCCCACGCCCCTGTCTGCGTTCATAGACCGTTGCCCAGCTTGGCCGGTGCAATTGCACTTTGTAGTCCCATTCAGGGTAGTAGAACGGGTCGGAAACCGGCTCCTTGCCCTCCATTTCATTATACGAGACCCCGTCATCCTCGTAGGGAAACAACTCGCTGGAAAGCACCCAGATTTCCTGGGCATCATCACCGGCGGTTTCGACCTCGACCTCGTTGACCATTTCCATCAGCCCGACATTGCGGCGCACCTGTTTTTGGCTGGCGGCCATGGTTTCAACCGAATTATCCAGTCAAAACCGTCCTGTGTCCACACATAACGATTGTCATCGCGGTAGGAAATGCGCAAGGATTCCAGAATGCGCAGCGAGGGAATGGCGCGGCGCTCAGAAAGAAGATTGAAGAATTCCACACCAAGCGTCCAGGAAAACATTGTTTCATTTTTATTGGCATCAATGTTGATGTGAAACTGCTCAATCAGCGCATCAAGGGCCAGATCTCCGGTTGAAATTCCGGGCTCAAGCAGGGCGATGGCCGCTTTTTCCAGCAAAAGCATGGTCTCATGTTCATAGGCCTGCTTAGACGATGATGGGATCAGCGATTTCCACAATTGCCGCAGGCCGGGAAACTGCTCAATGGCGCAATATTCAACCCGGGCATCTTCAATGAAACCAACAAAATACAACTGCGCCGGGCTAAGGGCTTCTGCCGACAGGCCCTTACTGGAATGGGCAATATGGGCCGCCATATGGGCGCACATGGCCCGATAGAGATCAAGCCCGTCAATACAGTCAACCGCATCTACAGCATCCGGTAAATGCAAAGCTCCATCCTCGATGAACGGGCGAAATCCGAGATAATCACTGGCACTTGGGCGCAAAAAGAAACTCCGCCCCCAGAATGCACGAAGATAAAAGTTAAGCCGTCGCTGGCTGTCGATAAACAAGGTGCCACGGCGTTCCTGTTTCAGCACTGCGCGCGAATCTTCACTCACGAGACCAAAATAGTCCGCCTGTTTTGGCAAGTCCCGGCGATAGGCATCAGCACCGAAATCAACCCAGCGGCGCAGACCGGAAAGCGTGAGCTTGGCCAGCAATTCCTCAAT
>QIIJ01000600.1 GCA_003232595.1 Aurantimonadaceae bacterium
ACACCGGCTGATGGCCAGCCGCCGGTTATCTTCGAAACAATGGAGGATATTGCGGTCGATCCGCAGCTCAATACATTGCATGTAAAAGGCTGGAACTTTAACCCCGATCGGTTCAAAACTGTTTTTGCAGTTCTGAAGTTCGGCGCCGGCAGATATTGGCGCGCGCCGGAACCTGATGCATTGAGGGCGGGTGATTTCGCCATTTTTGTTGATGAAGGCGGTGGTAACATCAAAATGGGCAGCTCGATGCAGCCGGTGCGGGTGCGTGAGGCACCAAAAAAATCAACACGGTTTTCAATTGCCCCGCTTGCCACTGCCGGTTCATTTTTCAAAGAACACAAGCCGGAGCTTGTGGCCGACATAAAGCTTCCGCTTGTTGGTGACAGCCATCTTCTGGCAGCGCCACAAAATATTGAAAAACCCCTGCTGCATGGCAACAATGTTATCTGGGTTGGCGATAAGCACGGGCGCAATGCGGGCGATGTTATTGCCTGGTTGGAGAGTGGCAGCGGTCTGACCCGCTTTGCCAGGATTATCGAGAGTGAGGTCACTGGCGCTTCAGGCGGCGGACGGGATCGAGTTGCCCACGGTTGATGTGCCTCTTTATACAGCCCGCAAAATAACTTTTTCGCAGTTCCAGTCCCATTCAAATAACTGGCGCCTTCCGCTTGCTGCAGATATGCCGCGTTCAGACGCGTTTTCAATCACCTTCACCAGCGGTGGAACCAGCAAGATCAATGTTGGCTTCCCGATGATTGAAGGTAATTTCGAAGATCCTGAAACAGAAGACGTTGACGGCAATATGATTAAGGCCGGCTACTCGGAAATAGACAACGGCCTAATGTATGGTGCAAAAACCATCTGGTTTGCCGACCCGGGCAACGATAAGAAGTTCGCCGACCGGCAGGATTCCCCGCAAAATATCGAACTGATTTTTGAAGGCTCGCCACCGACAATCAAGAGCGGCGATCCGGTGTTGCTTTCCGGTGGCAAGGTGATTAAGGAGATCGTTGTTGGCAAGGGCGAATATCGTATGTTTCTCGCTGATGCGCCAAAAATGAGCCGGGTGCGTGCGGTCTATTGCAACTTTGAATTTGATATTTCCCCGGTTACCCGGTTTTTTGATCCAACGCTGATGACCAATAATGTTCTCGATCTGGATATGAATTCCTCGGCTAATCCTCTGCTCGGTGTCGGGCGGAGGCTGGTATTGAACAGCCGATCAGGCAAGGTTGAACCCATGGTGGCACGCATTGTTGCCATCGATCGAAAATCCGGAAATTTCACACTGGATGCTGATCCGCTGGAAGTCGGGAAATTCCAACGGGGTGATCTCGATATTCACGCCAATGCGGTGCTTGCCGGCCACGGCGAGACCAAACCGGTGAAGGTTCTGGGCAGCGGCAATGCGGCGGCCATCAGCCAGGAGTTTCTGCTTGATCATGATGATATCAGCCATGTGCCGGACTCATCGTTGTCCGGGGGTGTGCGGGCTGATCTCAACATAGAAATCGAACGTGAAACATATCGGCAGGTGGCAAGTTTTCGTGATTCCAGGCCGGGGGATGCCCATTTTAGCGTCAAGGCAATCGAGACCGGTGCGCTTCTGATCCGATTTGGTGATGGCCGCAATGGCAGGCGATTGCCGACTGGTCGCGATAACATATTGTTGGGCTATCGACGTGGCGCAGGACTTGCGGGCAATCTTGCAGCCTACAGTCTCGGGTCGATCGTCAATCCGCATGTTGCAGTGGAAGAAGTGCTCCAGCCATCGGTTTC
>QIIJ01000440.1 GCA_003232595.1 Aurantimonadaceae bacterium
CTTGGTGTGCTGACAACCGTACTTGGTGTGATACCTCTCCTGTGGGACCCGTTCTTCCTCAGCCTGGCTGTGGTAATCATCTGCGGATTGAGCTTTGCGACAATACTCACTTTGATCATCGTTCCCACGCTTTATGCAATCTTCTTTAGAATTCGCGGAGACGAAATAGACACACCGGCGCCAGAGCCAGAGATCGAACCCGCAGAACTTCAACCGGCTGAGTAATTGATCGAGTGATTTGTGTCAGGAAAAAGAAACGATGTTTTTCAGATATTGACAGGATCGGCATTGATTTCCGGTTCGATTGTTATTCAGGTCGTTTTTATTCAAGTGGCAATCAAACTTATGCGCCCATATTGCTGCTCAGGCGCAAATCTGTTGCGCCTGTTGCACTCCTGACAGCAGCGACACTTTGGTTGTTGCTTGCCATGAGTGTTGCCATATGGATATGGGCGGTTGCGTTTAATCTGCTGGGCGCGTTTGAGACACTGGAAGAGGCGTTGTACTTTTCCATGGTCAGCTTTACGACGCTGGGATTTGGCGATGTGACACTGCCACAAGAATGTAATATTACTATAATGCTGTTACATCAGTAAGTCGCATAAGATATATTATGGAACTAAAATGTGAGGCCAATGGAAATTTATAAACAATTTGATCACATATCTAAAACTTCACATTAAGAACATACAAGAACACGTTATTTTTATGAAGCAAATTTTGTATTCCAAATTTTGACCGAAAAGATTGCTCCATTGCTGTTATAGTCTCGTCAAAGGGAGATGATGTCATGAACCGTATACCATTGGTTATTTTTTTGATTGCCCTGTTGTCCGTTGCCAGCCATTCATTTGCTCAAAGTGAAGCCAGCGCGATTTCCAACAGCCGACAGGTCATAGAAAATCAACTCTCTGCTTTTGGCCAGCAATCCCATGAGGAAGCTTTTTCATATGCGGCTCCGGGATTGAGGCAGGTCTTTCGCGATGTGAACAACTTCATTGCCATGGTCAAGCGCGGTTATCGTCCGATTTACCTTGCAAGGAGCTGGTCATACGGTCGTAACAGAGTTGCCAGCCAGACAGTCGTCCATCATGAGGTTTTAATTTCCGGACCGGATGGCAATCAGTGGAAAGCACTCTATACACTCATGCGTCAGAATGACGGCAGCTGGAAAATTTCTGGTGTACAATTGCGAAAAAGCAGTGCAAGTGCGATTTAGGCGGATTTTTAAAGCAAGTGCTGCCAAGTTGACGAGGATGACTATTCGGCGATAGTGAGGTATCTGTCGATTTTCCTTGTGGGACTGCGACTATGCCGCTTTAGCTCAGTTGGTAGAGCATCGCATTCGTAATGCGGAGGTCAGGTGTTCAAATCACCTAAGCGGCACCAATAATTCACACGTCTCCGCGGGGGCGGGCTGACCGCCTAGTGACACTTGTGCCGCATGTAGAGTCAAAAAGATATCCCTTGCTAATTCAATTCACTCCCGCTTCAACCGCACAATTGCTACATCGAGCGCGGATAAAAATCTTGAGCGGTCCTGTTTGCCAAACGGGGGCGGGCCGCCGATATTGTCCACCCCTGCCCTCAAATCGGCCATGATGGCGCGGGTGGCAACAGCGTTGCCGATCGAATTTTCGGTAAATGGTTTACCGTTCGGCGCAATAACTGTAGCGCCGGTTTTGATGCAGCGTTCGGCCAGCAGGATATCGGCAGTAATGACAATCGAACTGTCGCTTGCGTGCTCAGCGATATAGTCATCTGCCGCATCG
>QIIJ01000556.1 GCA_003232595.1 Aurantimonadaceae bacterium
GCCGGATGGTCTGACATTCTGCCCCGGGTTAGCAATCCGGTTGTCGGTGCGTGGTTCAAGAAATTCACCGAAGCCACAGGCGAAAAACTTCCCGGCACCGGTGCCCTGCTTGGCCGCTCGGCTGCAGAATCCTTTGTCCGGGCGCTCGAAGCTGCCGGCAAGGACCTGACACCTGAAAGCTTCAAGACGGGTATGGAAAGCCTCAACTATTATGATGCGATTTCAGATAATCAGGTCGATTTTTCTGCCGAAGACCATCAGGGCGCTGACGAAATCATCATTTCGGTCATCAAGGACGGCAACTGGAAAGAACTTGTTCGCCAATAGTTTTCAGGGTCAAGAACAATCAGAAAGGGCACCCATCGGGTGCCTTTTTTTTATTGTCAAAAGGAGAACATTCGCAGTCATGTTGCGGCTGAAGGAGCGTGAGGCTCTTGAAACCGTTGCATCAAAGGTCGAAAGGGCGACCGTACACAACGGCAAAGCCGGATTGCTGAATGATCTGGTCAACCTGCGCGGAGAATAATTGAGCGCAAGACCGCAAAATCAATAGTCGCGGCAGAAAACTGCCGCGGTATTATTTTTGTTTTGAGAACAGCCATTAAAATCGTAAACGTAAGCAATTTATTGACATTTATTGGCGTAGTCGATATTGTGGTTCAGTGATCAAGACTTTCAAAAGCAAACAACTTGCCACCCTTTGGGCGGGTAAGAGGTCCAGGATTGATGTCCGGTTGCACAACAGAATTCTGCTTCGCCTTGGTGTGCTGAATGAAGCGATCAAAGTTGGTGAACTCAATCTGCCCGGGTATGATTTTCATGGTCTGACCGGCCATGATCCGCAACGCTTCACCATTCATGTCAATTATTACCTTTTCTTTTGAGAATGGAAACGCATTCAAGGTCGATTTTGAGCAATATCACTAGGAAATACCAATGGTTGAATATACTGCAATTCAAAGCCCCGACCGGTGCCCGCCTCACCCAGGTGCTGTGATTTCCGATATGCTGCTCGGCATGAGCCATTCCAAGGTCGAGATTGCAAACATGCTCGGTATTTCCCGACAGCACCTTTATGATATTCTCAAAGAAAACAAGCCTGTATCGGCAGCAGTTGCCGTTCGATTTGGCAAGCTGTTTGGAAATGGGGCCGCAATATGGTTGAGGTTGCAGGCGGCCCATGATGCGTGGCATGCAGAGCGGGATATTGATTTGTCTAATGTGCCCTGTCTGGTTTCAGCGCAGGGGTAGCCAAGGGCATATGACCGGCGTGACTGTTGTTGTCCTACAAACCGACTGATAGTGTTTTCGTTCTGATACCAGAAGGAGAACTGTCCCATGAAACTAAAAGGTTCCTGCCTTTGCGGTGCCGTTCGGTTTTCTGTCAATGCGCCCTCACCTGTTCCCTATCTGAAATGTTACTGCACCATTTGCCGCAAGACGGACGGTGGTGGTGGTTACGCGATTAATCTCGGGGCGGATATGGACAGTCTTGAGGTCGAAGGCGAGGAGGCCATCAGTGTGTTTCATGCAATAATTGATGGCAGGGA
>QIIJ01000639.1 GCA_003232595.1 Aurantimonadaceae bacterium
GGATATGATGCCATGACCGTTGGCAATCATGAATTTGATGATGGTCCAGAAGTTCTTCGTGGATTTATGGACACAATAAATTTCCCGATTCTTATGTCTAATGCTGATGTTTCAGCCGAACCATTGCTGGCTGGAGTTCTGCAAAAATCCACAATTCTGGAACGGGGCGGCAGAA
The DNA here is from genome assembly GCA_003232595.1 of Aurantimonadaceae bacterium. Lineage (GTDB taxonomy): Bacteria > Pseudomonadota > Alphaproteobacteria > Rhizobiales > Rhizobiaceae > SZUA-100. The sequence goes on from QIIJ01000639.1 coordinate 176, forward strand.
AAATCGGTCTGATCGGCTTAACTCCTCAAGATACTGACGAATTAGCCAGTCCGGGCAAAAATGTCACTTTTTCTGATCCGGTACCGGCAGTGCAGGCAGAAGTTGATCGCCTGACAGCTGAAGGGGTGAACATCATCATCGTCATGTCCCACTCCGGTTACCTCACAGATCTTGATGTTGCTGCCAGAACCACAGGCGTTGATATCATTGTTGCCGGACACTCCAACGCCTATCTGTCCAATGTCGCCGAAGATGCAGACGGTCCCTATCCAACAATGGTTGGCAATACCGCCGTTGTTTCGGCTTTTGCCTACGGTAAATTTCTTGGCGAGCTCAACGCCACTTTTGATGATGATGGTAATCTTACCTCTGCCACCGGCGAGCCTTTGATCATGGATGCATCCGTGGTTGAGAATGCTTCGGTTAAAGAGCGCGTGACCGAAATGGCCATTCCTCTTGAGGAAATTCGCCAACAGGTGGTTGCGCTGACAGATGATGCGATTGAGGGTGATCGCGCAGTTTGCCGGATTGAGGAATGTCAGATGGGCAATCTGGTGGCCGATGCCATGCTTGACCGTGTTAAAGGTCAGGGCATTACCATTGCCATTCAAAACGGTGGTGGGCTTCGCGCCTCCATTGATTCTGGTGAAGTGACCATGGGCGAAGTGTTTATGGTATTACCTTCCACATTCTATGTTTCCGGTGCAACCATCATTGCCGCGCTGGAAAATGGCGTCTCTCAAGTGGAAGAAGTCAAGGGTCGTTTCCCCCAGGTTGCCGGTCTGCAATTTGACTGGGATCCAACTATTGCCGCCAATGAAGGTCGCATAACCGCGGTGCGGGTGCAGCAGGATGGCGAGTGGGTGCCAATTGACCCGGATGCTGAATATGGTGTTGTTTCCAACAATTTTGTTCGCAATGGCGGCGATGGTTATTCCATGTTTGTTGAAGCCAGCAATGTATATGATTTTGGTCCGGATATAGCCGAAGTCGTATCAGAATTTTTGGGCAAAGCCGATGGTTACACACCTTATGTGGATGGCCGCATCGCGCAGCAATAATCGCTCAGACTATCAAAAAATATCAAACCCCGGAGCTTCAAAACTCCGGGGTTTTTATACAGCCCGCATTTAAGATTAACGATATTTTAACCATTTAATCGCGCCCGGGACAAAAAACAACTATTATCCCCCTATGGCTAAAAAAGTGAATAATTCAACCCTCTATTACCTGATTGAAGCTGGGCAACTGGCCCGCTTTACGTTGCAGCGTCCGTTGCAGGAAATGGGGATTTATTCAGGTGACGATGCAATTATTCTGGCCCTCAAGGGAAAAAAACAGCTAAGCGACAAACAGCTTTGCGCTCGCACCGGCCTGACAGATCACACATTGCAATTACGGCTCAACCGCCTGATTTCCCTGTCACTGGTCGATAGG
>QIIJ01000007.1 GCA_003232595.1 Aurantimonadaceae bacterium
TTTGCCAGATATTGCTGGTGATATTCTTCCGCAAAGTAAAATTCCGATAATGCGGCAATCTCCGTGGTAATCTTGTCCTTGCCTTCCTTGTCCAGCGCAGCCTGATAGGCAGCTCTTACAGCCTCGGCAGTTTGCATTTGTTCAGGCGAATTTGTGTAAATGCCGGAACGGTACTGGGTGCCCGTATCATTGCCCTGGCGCATGCCCTGGGTCGGGTTGTGACTTTCAAAAAAAGCGGCCAGCAATTTATCAAGCGAAATCACTGCCGGATCAAACACCACCAACACAACCTCATTGTGACCGGTCAATCCGGTGCAAACCTCCTGATAGGTAGGGTTTTTTGTGATCCCGGCAGCATAGCCAACTGCCGTTACATGGACCCCCGGTAATTGCCAGAATACCCGCTCGGCCCCCCAAAAACACCCAAGCCCCAAAACAATCTGTTCCATATTCTTCGGGTAGGGGCCTTTAAGGGTATTGCCATTGACAAAATGATGACTGGACGTTGGCAATTCACCATCTCGCCCGGGCAGGGCCGAATTTGCATTCGGTAATTTATATTTGCTGGTCAGCCGGTCAATAAGGAACACTGCAGTTCTCCATTAAATGCAAGGTCATTGTCTGGCAACACGGCCAAATTTTCTGCGACGCCGCCGACCCAGAACCAGGAATATAAAGGCTAGAATTCCGGCAACCAGCCAGGTTGGCCACAGCAAAATCCACTGAATAACCGGGTCCCACAAAAACGGATGAATATATCCCTGAATTGCACCCTGAGCTGCCTGAATTGAGGTTATGCTTAAGGAAACCCAGGTTGCCCCAAGCTGGGTTTGGAAATATCCACAACTGCTGCAACAATGGCGATGGCCAGCAGAAACAGGCCAATCACTCGCGCCAGAAAGGTAAACATGGGCTACACCTGTGTTTAGGAGGAACTGATTTTGAACAGAAATACGTCTGGCCGTCCCAAACCGCAATAGGCTGACGCAACTTTGATTTGAACGTTACCGACAGTTGATTACCAATTTTGATTGTCAAGCCTTCAAAATGGAAGCCCAACATAGTTTTCAGCCAGCGAGGCAAGGGCCTTTTCCGATGAAAACAGATATTCAAGCTCCGTTTGCTGGAGCTGGTTATCAAAGCCGCTGTTTTCGGGAAAATGATGCAGCAATGTGGTCATCCACCAGGAAAACCGCTGCCCTTTCCACACTCGTGCCAGCGCCTTGTCGGAATAATTGTCAAGGCCGGCATCATCACCTTTTTCATAATGATCAAGCAAAGCGTGATAAAGATAATAAATGTCAGATGCGGCGCTGTTGAGGCCGCGCGCACCGGTTGGCGGCACAATATGAGCCGCATCACCAGCCAGAAACATCGAGCCATAGCGCATCGGCTCGGCAACAAAAGAGCGAAGCGGTGCATACTTTTTTCAATCGAGGGCCCGGTAATCAGTTCCCCTGCCACATCGTCCGGCAACCGGCGCTTTAATTCTCCCCAGAAACGATCATCAGGCCAGTCATCGACGCTGTCTTCCAGCGAAACCTGAATGTAATAGCGGCTGATTTTTTGAGATCGCATCGAACAAAGGGCAAATCCGCGTTCGTGTCTGGCATATATCAGTTCTGGCGATACCGGCTTCGTACGCGAGAGCACACCCAGCCAGCCAAACGGATAAACCCGCTCATATTCGGTGATTTTATCGTCTGGAATCGACTTTCGACTGACCCCGTGAAATCCATCGGCACCAACAATATATTCACAATCCAGACGTTTGTCCTCATCGCCCTCGCGCCAGGTGATCCATGGCGATGACGTTTCCATATCATGCGGCTTAACATCATCCGCATTATGTATAACCATTCCGCCAAGCCGGTCACGGCCCTCGTAGAGATCCCTGGTAAGTTCGG
>QIIJ01000531.1 GCA_003232595.1 Aurantimonadaceae bacterium
TTCGGCGCTGGATATTGCAAAGCGAATGGGGACTATGTCGAGAAACGGCGGGTCGGATATTTCGCTTCCCAATCCTTCAAAATAATCAGCTGTGTGAAAGCGCAATTCGTATTCGCCGGGCTGCATTTCTTCTGCATTCAGCAGCAGTTCGTCGGTGCGGCCGTCTTCGTTGGTGGTGAGTTTTTTGATTGCCACAGGCTGGCCGTCTTCAATGCGGAAAAATTCGANNNGCTCATGCCTTTGGCTGGAACGCCGTTGGCGGTGTCGAGTACGTGTGTTGAGAGTTTGCCCATTTTGGTTTTCCTGTTTTTGGTATACTTTCTGTGCTTCATCTCCCCTTGTGGGGAAGTCGAACACTGTCTTGAAAAGGTACGAGTAGCGCTGTCGGCACGAGGTAATTCAGTTGTTGGGTGCACTACCCCCACCCGAAGCCGATTGCATCGCCTTCGACCTCCCCACAAGGGGGAGGTGAATAATAATTGTCATTTTGCATGCGGTAACCCTTCTCAATGGGGGCACATCGGGGAGGTGGGGAACCGCAATAAATCCAACCGTATCACTCCCCAAGCAACGCCTCCAGCCGGAACATGCCAATCCGGTAAATCTGCCGCAGGGCCTCGGCCCTTTCTGCATCAGCATCGTTTTCAAGCCGCTCACGAAACGCTGCAAGAATCGATGACTTGTCATGGCCCTTGACTGCGATAATAAACGGGAATCCGAATTTTTCCTTGTAGGCGTTGTTGAGCTTGTGGAAAGTTTCAAACTACTCATCTGGTCAAGACCGGCACCAGCCTGTTCTTTAGTCGATTCATCGGTGAGTTTTCCGGCAAGTGCGGCTTTTCCGGCAAGATCAGGGTGAGCCCTTATCAGCGCCATTTGTTTGTTGCGATCTGCCGCAGCCACCGCCTTGCACATGGTATGATGCAATGTTTCAACTGAAGAAAATGGTCGTGCGTCAACAATTGATTCCGCCACCCACGGAGAATGCTCAAAAATTGCCCCGAGCACAGAGATACAACCACCTCCGTTCATCTGATTGAGTTCTTCCAGCTTCATAAGACCTCTTCATAAGACCTCTTTGGCGCGTTTTGCCATGTCCTCCACCGCATCAAGCACCCGTTCAGGTGTTGCCGGTGTATCAAGATTGGCAGGCAGTCTGCCGCCGGATATTGAGGAAACCGCATCACGAATGGCCAGCCACACGGAAATTGCCAGCATCAAAGACCGCCTTGGAGCGGAAGATGGTCTGTTCAGGATTGGGCGCATTGTCTAGAATGGAAACATTGAATTCCGGTGGTACATCGCGGGAACCGGGAATTTTATAGGTCGAAGGCCCAATGGTGCGCAACCGGCCCTCCTTGTCCCACCAAAGTTCTTCGCAGGTAAGCCAGCCCATGCCCTGGACAAAAGCCCCCTCAACCTGGCCAAGGTCAAGGGTCGGGTTAAGCGGCTCACCACAATCCTGCACTATGTCGGCTCGAAGGCACCGTGTTTCACCGGTCAGTGTATCGATAGCCACTTCGGCAATTGCCGCCCCATAAGTGAAATAGAAGAATGGCCGCCCCTTGAGGTTTGCCGTATCCCAGTGGATTTCAGGTGTTGCGTAAAAGCCGGTGGCCGAAAGTGATACCCTGGAAAACCAGCATTTATGGGCCAGTTCTCCAAAAGTCATCGATTGGCCGTTGCCATGCACCCGGCCATCGGAAAAGCTCACCTGATCTGGCCCCACCTGCATTTGTTTTGCAGCAACCTCGATCATCCGCTGCTTGATAGCATCGGCCGAAAGGCGGCGGCACCATTGATATCGGATCCGGTGGAGGCTGCGGTGGCGCTGGTATTGGGCACTTTGCCTGTATTGGTGGATGTAATCTTGATCTGATCAAGATCGATCTGGAAAACTTCCGCAACAACCT